>DASVOL010000059.1:0-9221 GCA_036383375.1 Bradyrhizobium sp.
GGGCTTTGCCGTCTCCAGCACCATGTCGAGCGCGACGCCGAGGCCGCCGCGATGCTGGCCGTCGCCGCCGGAATCCGGCCGGAACTCGTGCTGGCGGAAATGCAAGGGAAAGCGCACCTCGGCAACCTCGATGCTGCCGAACTTGAGCCCGCCGACCGAGTGCCACTCGCCGATCGACGAATAGCCGTCGCCGCCCGGCGATGCGCCGCCGCCCGGCCGCGCCTGGAACATGTGCCAGATGAAATTGCGCCCGTTGCGCGGATCCTCGCCCTGGATCGCGATGCGGAAGCGGCGACCCCAGCCGCCCATCACGCGATCCGGGCACGACGCCGACATCGCCTTGATGATGGCCTCGACGATCTCGTTGGAGGGATGGCTGGTGCACAAGGTCACGGGGCGGCCGGGATCGGCCCACACGATGGTGCCCTGCTTCGCCACCACCTTGAGCGGTCGCAGCGCGCCGGTGTTCTTCGGAATATCGGCGTCGATCAGATAGGCAAAGGCCATCGCGACCGCGGCCTGCATGTTGGCGTGCGAGGAGTTGACGAAACTCGTCGACTGCGGATCGGAGCCGGTGAGATCGACCTCGATGTCGCTGCCGGTCTTGGTCACCTTGGCCGCGATCTTGATGTCGGTGCGGCCATGGCCGTCGTCGTCGAGCAGCGCTTCGCCGTAGAACACGCCGTCCTTCCAGCTCGACACCACGGCGCGGGTCTGCTGCTCGGTCGCGTCAAGAATGGCCTCGATCGCGGCTTCAACGGTCTCCGCACCGAACTCGCTGAACAGCTTTGCGACGCGGCGCTCGCCGAGATGCGCGGCGCCCAGCATCGCCGCAAGGTCGCCGCGGAATTCACGGGGGTTGCGGATGTTCAGCGCCAGCAGGTCGAGCAGGTCCTCACGCGGCTTGCCCGCCTCGTAGAGCTTGATCGGCGGAATCCGGATGCCTTCCTGATAGATCTCGGTTGCGGCCGGATTGTAGGCGCCATGGGTGGCACCGCCGATGTCGCTCTGATGGGCGCGCACGATGGTCCAGAGCAATCGCTTGCCGCCGTCGAACACCGGCACGAAGGCGGTCAGATCAGGCAGGTGGCTGCCGCCCTGATAGGGATCGTTGAGCAGGATGACGTCGCCGGGCGCGACATCCTTGAAGCGCTCCTCGACCGCCAGCGTCGCCCACGGCAAGGCCCCGACGTGCACGGGGATGTGGTCGGCCTGCGCGATCAGCCGCCCGCTGGTGTCGCAGATCGCCAGCGAAAAATCGCGGCTGGAATTGAGGATCTGCGAATAGGAGGTGCGAAGCATGGCTTCGCCCATCTCCTTCACGATCGACGACAGGCGGTGCTGGACCACGGAACGGGTGATCGGATCGATCTTGGCGGACATTTTTGCCCTTGTGGGCGCATGGGACTGCGCAGAGAGGATCGCGGAACCGGTCGATCAGGACCGGAATTCCTTCTTATAGCCAGAGGCTTGCCATTCGCAAATCGGCCGGTTCGGCCGTAACGGGGTATTCCGTCGATCAGCAAGTCGTGATCGACAGGAAAGTACCTGGCGACGGAATAGAACTCAGGCCACCGCGTCCCACCCATGCAAGCCGGCCTTAAGGCCGGACCGCTCGGGCTTCCCCGACAACCGCCAAGGGTGACGCAATGCTTCCTCGATTCCTCAAACCCGGCCTCGCGCCGCTCGGCGCGGCCGTCCTGCTCGCTGTTGCCGCAGCTGCGTTCGCGCATGACGGCGATCATCATCCGGCCGAGAGCGCGCTGTCGTCCGACGAGAGCGCCTTCCTCGCCGAAAACGATGCGGCGATGACCAAGATGATGAATGACATGGCCGCCAAGCCGAGCGGCGACATCGACCGCGACTTCGTCGCGATGATGATGCCGCATCACCAGGGCGCGATCGACATGGCAGTGATCGAGCTGCGCTACGGCAAGAACGAGCGCCTGCGCCGGATCGCACAGGAGATCATCGTCGAGCAACGCCAGGAGATCGACGCCATGAAGCTCGCGCTCGGCGAACAGGTCACGGACACGACGCCCGCCCCGACACAGCAACCCGGCGCGACACCCGCCCCAGCGGCGGCCAGTCACGATCACATGAACATGCACCACGACATGATGAAGCAGGAGACCAAGTGATGACGAGCCCATTCTTGAAGGGCCTGCTGGCCACCAGCATGATCGCGCTGTCGACGTCGGCGTTTGCGGGGCAGGCACCGGGCGCCGTGTCCGCACCCGACATTCCGATCAGCCATCACGACCGCGTCTACGCCGCCGAGCAGTTCTCGAACACGGTGTCGGTCACCGATCCCGTCGACAACAAGCTGCTCGGCGTCATCCGGCTCGGCGATCCGCAGCCGGGCAATTTCAGCCCGCTCTACAAGGGACAGGTGCTGGTCCACGGCATGGGCTATTCGCCCGACCACCACACCCTCGCCATCGTCTCGATCGGCTCGAATTCGGTGACGTTCATCGACACGGCAACGAATGCGGTCAAGCATATCACCTATGTCGGGCGTTCGCCCCACGAGGCGTTCTTCACACCGGACGGCAAGGAGGTGTGGGTCACCGTGCGCGGCGAGAACTACATCTCGGTGATCGACGCGCAGAGCTTCAAGGAAACGATGCGGATCGAGGTGCCGGCGGGACCTGGCATGCAGATCTTCTCGCCCGACGGCAAGTACGGCTACATCTGCTCGTCGTTCAATCCGGAGACCGACGTGGTCTCGGTCGCCGACCATCAGATCGTCGCCAAGGTGAAGCAGGAGAGCCCGTTCTGCCCCAACATCGCGGCGACACCGGACGGCGAGCAGGTGTGGCTCACGCTGAAGGATGTCGGCCGGACCCAGGTGTTCAACGCGAAGCCGCCGTTCAACCTGATCAAGACGATCGACACCGGCCCGATCACCAACCACGTCAACTTTGCGAAGACCGCCAAGGGGACCTTCGCCTATGTGACCATCGGCGGCACCAACGAGATCAAGGTGTTCCGCACCGACGACTTCACACAAGTCGCGACCATTGCCGTCGGCAACCTGCCGCACGGCATCTGGCCGTCCGGCGACGGCACGCGGGTCTATGTCGGCCTGGAAAATGCCGATGCGCTGGCCGCGATCGACACCGCGACCAACAAGGTGATCGCCAACATCCCGATCGGCCAGGCGCCGCAGGCCATCGCCTACGTGCCGAACGCTGCTCCGAACCCTGACGACCGCCAGAACCTGCAGGCGCTCGGCGTCGCCGGCCAGGCCGCCCATCTCACACTCGCGGCGAAGAAGGACGCCAAGAGCGACAAGCCGCCGACCAGCGTTTCGCTGTTCGATCAAGGCCTGATCCAGGTGGTGCAGGCATCGGTCACCGGGCTCGAACCAAAGCAGCACTACGTGCTAGCATTGGCCGAACATGCCGATGGGACGGGATCGGTGCAGCCGCTGGCGGCCTTCATGACCAATCCCGCCGGCTCTGCGATCGTCAACGCCGCCGGTCCGATCCGCCAGATCGTGCAGAGTGCGGCCAAGGCGGAACGGCGCTATCTCGTCATCGCATCAGGCGAACCGGCGAAGCTCGGTGCGGTCATCCAGGTGCAAACGCCATGAACGACATGCTGCGCCTCGTCGAACCGCTGATACCTGCCTTGCGGCGGTATGCGCGGGCCCTGGTCCGCGACCACGCAGCGGCCGACGATTTGGTGCAGGACTGCCTGGAACGCGCCGTGATTCATTGGGAGCAGCGGCGGTCGGACAATCCCCGGCCGTGGCTGTTCGCCATCCTTCACAATCTCGCCATCAACCAGTTTCGCCGCGCAACGACGCGCGGCGTCCATGTCGCGATCGACGAAACCAACGAGGACGCATTCGGCCAGGACGCAGAGCAGGAGCACAAGGTGACGTACCGAGATGTCATGGCGAAGCTCGCAAGGCTTCCGCATGACCAGCGTGCGGTGCTGCTGCTCGTCGGCGTCGAGGACCTGTCCTATGCCGACGCCGCCAAGGTGCTCGGTGTGCCCATCGGCACGGTGATGTCGCGGCTGGCGCGCGCCCGCGAGCGGCTCCACCAGGAGTTGGAGGGCACTGCCGGCGATCTGAACAATAATGTCGTGCAATTGCGGAACAAGTCATGAGCAATCGACCCATTACCGAAGACGATCTGCATGCCTATGTGGATCGCGCGCTGGAGCCGGAACGCGAGGCCGAAGTCGCGGCCTATCTGGACAAGCATCCGGACGTCGCCAAACGCATCGCCGCCTACTCCGATGAGCGCAACCTGCTGCGATCCGCATTGCTGCCGATTGCCGAGGAACCGCTGCCGCCACAGCTCAACCTCGCCAGGATGATCGAGCGCCCGCGCCGCCGTCCCTCGTCATTGCGCTGGGCCATCGCAGCGATGCTGATGCTCACGATCGGCGGCCTTGGCGGCTGGATGATCCGCGGCGCGACGCAGGCGCCGGCCGGCGGGCTTGCGGCGTTGGCCGAAGAAGCAAGCGATTCCTACAAGGTCTACGCCTCGGACCACACCCGGCCGGTCGAGCTCCGCGACAGCACCGAGCTGGTGCAATGGGTCTCCAACCGGCTGCGTCAGCCGGTCAAGCTGCCTGACCTGAGCAAGTCGGGATATCGCTTGATGGGCGGACGGGTGGTGCCGACGGCTCACGGTCCCGCGGCCATGTTCATGTACGACGACGATCACGGCGAGCGGCTTGTGGTCCTCACCCGTCCGATGACGTCGGATCAGAACGCGCCGATGGCCGCGCATTCGGGCGGCGACATCGCAGATGTCTCCTGGGCGGACGGCGGCACGGGCTATAGCCTCGTCGGGCCGCGCGGGGTCGAATCCTTGCGACCGCTTGCCGACGAAATCCGCAAGCAGGCGCAGACGATCTAGGCTGCTGAAGGCCGCGTATAGATCAGGAACAGCACGATCCCGATCACCAGCGCAGCCGCAATGAACAGTAGCACCGCGGGCAAGCCGAACAGCGCCGCGACGCCGGCGGTGCTCGATTGCAGCAGCGCGGCGCCGAGGAAAAACGCGAGATTGACCGACGACAACGCCTTGCCGGTATCCTTGGCGTCAACGAGTTGCCGCGTCATGCCGTAGATCAGCGGCTGCGCTGAGGTCGCCAGCCCGATCAGGACCAGCAGCACCAGGTCATATCGGGTCGGCATCACGGCAACGCCGAACAGGTTCGAGACCGGGAAATGCGGCGCGCCGGCGGCCATCAGCACCAGCAGCACCGCGGCGACGGCATGGGTCGACGCCACCATGGTGCGGCGATGTCCGAACTGGCGATCGATGGCGCCGATGCAGGCCGGGCCGATGATCATTGCCAGCGTGAACAGGCCGAGCAGATTGCCGGCTTCGATGCGGCTCAGACCCTTCACATCCATCAGCCACGGCCCGCCCCACAACCCGCGCAATACCAGCGATGCGCCGAGCGACACCAGCGACAGTGCGATCAGTCCGCGCAGGCCGCGCGACAGGCCGAGCCGCAGCACCTCGGCCATCTGCTGCAAGGGCGAGGAATCATCCGCATGCGCCGCCGGCTGCCGCGGCACCAGCGCGAACACCGCAATCAGCACGACAATGCCGAATCCGGCCGAGATCCAGAAGCCGGCGCGCCAGCCGAACTGGTCGACCACGAAGGCCAGCGGGCTGGCCGACAGCAACATGCCGATATTGCCGATCGAGAGGATCAGGCCGGACCACAGGCCGAACTTCGCCGCCGACATCTGCTTGGCCGCCAGCGTCATCGGGCACATCAGCATGCCCGAGGTGGCGATGCCGAGCATCAGTTGCCCGAGCACGAAGCTCGCCGGCCCCGTGGCGAGCGCCGAGACCAGCGTCCCGACCACGGTACCTCCGAGCAGGCTCAGCGACACCGGCCGCACGCCAAATCGGTCCATCGCGGCGCCGACCGGGATTTGCGAGGCGGCAAAGGAGAAATGATAGATCGCGGTGAGGCTCGCCAGCGCCTGCGGCGAGGTGCCGAAATCGCGCGCCATCAGATCGAGGCTGATCGCCGGAATCGTGCGCAGCAGCGTCGACAGCATGTGGCCAGAGGCCAATGCCAGAAGTGCAAGGACCAGGGCGCGGAACCCGATCCCCGCTGCTTCCTTCGTCACCACGCCGTCCATGAGTAGCCCTTTCCCCGAGCAGTAAGGGGGACGGGCGTAACATTATTGAGCTGACGGTGCCAAGTTTGGGGGCAGAGCAACGCCCCCACACACCGTCATGGCCGGGCTTGTCCGGCCATCCACGTCTTTCTTCACATGGAGCCCAAGACGTGGATGCCCGGGACATCTGCGCGAAGACGCGCTTCGCGCTCTAGCCCGGGCATGACTTATTTATGGGAAGCGCGTCCCTTACTGCTTATGGAACACCAGCGTGCGGAGCTCGATGCTCTCGCGCGGCGCGGCGTCGGCCGGCGTGGTCGGGTCGACAAACGCGGTATGCGGTCCGAACCGGGTCCGGCCGTCGGTCGCCGAATCGTAGCATTTCAGCAGGATCGCCTCGTCCGGAGTCATCTCGGGAATGTAGAACCAGCGATGGTTCGGATTGTACTTGACCGAATAGGTCTCGCCGCTGCGGTTCGGATAGATCAGGTCCGAAGCAATGAGATCCTCGGGAGCGATCGTGGTGCCGTCGGCCATCGCGAGCGGTGAATCACGCAAGGGGCCGCGGATCGGGCGCCACAGATTGATCACCTGGACGCGGCCCTTCACGAGTTGCTCGGCCTCGTCGGGCAAGTGCTCGAAGACCCGGTTGTGGCCGGAGACGGCGGTCTGGTCGACATGGACGCGGGTCGCGGGCTGGCGCGGTCCGCCGCCGCGGATATCAGCCGCACCCTCGACGCGCTTGCGCACGGTGTGATCGAAGATGAAGACGCGATCCGCCTTCAGCGTCGCCTTGAGGAAGGCCTCGACGGCCGGGTAGTAGACGTTGCGGATTTCGTTGTCGTCGTAATAGTCCTTCACGATGGTCGGATGCTTGACCAGCGCAAAGCCCTCGCGGTCGAGCGAGAAGCTGTCGGCGATCAGGCGCCCATCGAAGATCGGGACATTGTGCGCTTCGGGCAGTGCGGTGGATTTGGGTTCGCCGGGCGGCGGATCGAAAGCGTAAGTCCGGGGCTTGCCCGGCGTCGGCGCGAGATAGTTCAGTTCAGCGGTCACAAACGGCAGCGACTCGATGCGAGTTTCTTGAAGGCCCACGGTGATCTCCCGGACTCGATTGTTCGTATGTTTGATCTTGGCAGCGCCGGTGGGTGCGGCAAGGCCGCGGCGAAAATAGCAACGTTGCGGTTCTGGAAGGCGCGGAACGGGGAAAATCCTTGCCGCGCGGCAGCCTGCGGGCGAATGGATGTTTTCGAGATCACGGGTTCGTTAGCGGCGTTCACTGTCATCGCGGCCCGCTTTACCTCTCCCATTTGCGCGGTGGAGGTGCGTAGCGAAACGTCGGAATGTGTCACCACGTCATCCTGAGGTGCGAGCGTAGCGAGCCTCGAAGGATGCGTGGCCCCACTCCGTGGCCGTCGACCCTTCGAGACGCCGCTTCGCGGCTCCTCAGGGTGACGGAATAGCCTGCCTGCCTCGCAAACTGCACATGATCACGCGCAACGCGCTTGCAACCTACAACCCCGCGCCCTTCTCGACGGCCGCGCCAAACGACCGGTCGACGATATCTGCGGCGTTGATCTTCTGCCGGATCAGGCCCCAGCGGTCGTAGAGGTCGATGGTCTTCTGCTCGTCAGCCACCACGCTGTCGTCGATCGGCGCGATGCGGATCTTCGCCCGCGTCAGCCAGTTCAGCGGCACCGCGGGCGGGATGTTCATCAGCCTGCCCCACGTCGCGGCATAACCCTCGACATTGTTCTGCGACCAGGCGCGCGCGGCAGCCAAGCGACGCACGAAATCCTCGAGCTCGGCACGCTTGTCCTTGATCGCGTCGGGTGTCGCAACCTGGAAGCCGAGGCCAGGCGTGATGCCGTCGGCCGTGATGACGCGGCGCGACTTGAACAGCACCTCTTCCTGGCTGACATAGGGCTCCCAGGTCGACCACGCATCGACCGAACCTTGCGTGTAGGCGACCTTGGCATCCGACGGCGCCAGGAACACGATCTGCACGTCGCTCGCCTGCCAGCCCTTCGATTCCAGCGCGGCCAGGATCAGCTGATGGCCGATCGAGCCGCGGCCGGTTGCAATCTTCTTGCCGCGCAGATCGTCAAAACTCTTGATCGGGGAATTCTCCGGCACCACGACCGCGAGCCCGTCGCGCGACTGCCGTACGGCCGCGATCGCCCTGACCGGAATTCTGGCGGCGGCCGCGAAGGTGAACGGCGCGTCACCGACGAGACCGGTGTCGATCGCGCCCGCGCCCAGCGCCTCGAGCAGCGGAGCTGCGGCGGCGAACTCCTTCCATTCGATCTTGTAGGGAACGTCCTTGAGTACGCCGGCCGCTTCCATCACGGCCTGCGAATTGCCCTTCTGGTCGCCGACGCGCAGCGTTGACTGCGCGAAGGCCGGTTCGATGGCGGCGAGCGCAAGCGCCGCCGCAACAATGACACGGATCATTCGGCGGCAATCCCCCGCTGCTGGTCGCGCGCTTCGATCAGCTTGCGGGTCAGCGGGATCAGCTCACGGCCATAGTCGATGGCATCGACCAGCGGATCGAAGCCGCGGATCAGGAAGTGGCTGACGCCGAGATCATAGTAATCGGCGAACACTTCGGCGACCTGCTCGGGCGTGCCGACCAGCGCTGTGGTGTTGCTGTTGGCGCCGGTGAGCTTGGCGATCTCGGTCCACAGCCGCTTGTCGATCCGCGTGCCCTGATCGGCCAGCGCCAACAGCCGCTTGGCGCCGTCGGTCGCGTGATTGGGACGGCGGTAGCCGGTCTGGTCCTGCAACGCGGTGGCGCGCGCGAGGATATGCTCCGCCTTTGCCCACGCCTTCTCCTCGGTGTCGGCCAGGATCGGCCGCACCGACAGGCTGAAGCGCGGCGTCGGGCGGCCGTGCTTGGCCGCGGCGGCGCGCACCCGCGCGGTGACGTCGCGCACCTGGGCGTAGGATTCGCCCCACAGCGCAAAGGTATCGGCGTGCTTACCCGCGACCTCGACCGCGGCGTCCGAGCCGCCGCCGACGAAGGTGTAGATGCCGCCCTTCTGCAACGGCTTCACCTGCGAGAAGCCGTTCTCGACGTTGTAATACTTGCCGCTGTAGTTGAACGGCT
>DASVOL010000060.1:0-14476 GCA_036383375.1 Bradyrhizobium sp.
CGCACGAACTCGTGGCGCTGATCCATTACTGACACCTCACTCCAAGGCATGGACGGCCTCCCGAATCGGACCAATCCAGCCAATGTTGATGTGTCAGCTATGTCTCCGAACACCCGTCAGTGATCTGT
Organism: Bradyrhizobium sp.; assembly: GCA_036383375.1. Classification (GTDB taxonomy): domain Bacteria; phylum Pseudomonadota; class Alphaproteobacteria; order Rhizobiales; family Xanthobacteraceae; genus Bradyrhizobium. The sequence continues at coordinate 129 of DASVOL010000060.1, forward strand.
CCGGGCTAAACATTTCGCGGGTGATGACAGCGGAGTTCGACGTTACTGCGCCGGCATATCCCTGACGCCGGTTGCCTCTCCCGCCGCCGCCCGTTATCAACTCCTCAGGGATCAGATGACGCCGCTACGGGTGGCTGGGGCATTTCGGGCGTTTCATGCGGTTTACCTCCCTGGTTGTCGAATTGATCCGCGCCCGGCCGCGCCTCGTGGTGTGGGTCGTGGTGCTGGTGCAAGCGGCGATCTGGCTGCTCCTGCCGCTGATCTTCTACGGCAGCCCGCCCGGCAATCTTGCCACCGTCCTCGCGTTCGGCCGCGAATATCAGGTCGGCACCGACATGGGGCCGCCGCTGTCGTTCTGGCTCGCCGACATCGCCTTCCGGGCCGCGGGCAATCACGTGTTCGGCGTCTATCTGCTGGCGCAGGTCTGCGAGATCGTCACCTTCATCGCCTTCTACCAGTTGGCGCGCGCCATCGTCGGCGGCCCGCAGGGCGTGCTGGCGGTGCTGTTGTCGATGACGGTCGTGGTGTTCTCCTCGCCAAGCGTCGAGTTCGGCCCGCTGATCCTGGCGCGTCCGCTGTGGGCGCTGTTGCTGCTGCATTCCTGGCAATTGATCGGGCAGGACCGGCGCGCCGCCTGGTTCGCCTGGTCGATCGATTGCGGCCTCTTGCTGCTGACGACACCGGCGGCGCTCGGCATGATCCTACTCGTGGTCGGCTTTGCGGTCGCAACCGAGCGCGGGCGCCGCACGCTGCGCGCGGTCGATCCGCTCTATGCGCTGCTGGTCATCATCGTGCTGGCGCTGCCCTATCTGATCTGGCTGCTCCGCGCCGACGTGCTGGCGTTGCCGGCCCTGCCCGCGCTCGCCGATCTCAAGGCGCGGGCGCTGCGCTGGGGCGTTGTGCTCGGCGGGCTGATCGTGGCGACGGGCGCGATCGCGCTGCTGGCGATCCTCAATTCGCGCTGGTTCGCCCGCGACCGGGAGGATTCCCCGATCATCTACCGTCCGCCGGTCAGTCCGCTGGCGCAGCACTTCGTCTATTTCTTCGCGTTCGCGCCGGCGATCGTGAGCAGCTTCGTCTCCGGGCTGTTCGATCTGGATCGCGCTTTCGGCGGCGCCGGCGTGGCGCTGTTGATGTCGGGGCTCGCGGTCGTCGTCGCGACCGGCGATCTGATCCATCTCAGGCGGCAGCGGCTGTTGCGCTCGGTGTGGGCTTTCGCTGTCGGTGCACCCGCCGCGGCCGCGCTGGCGGCGGCGCTGTTCCTGCCCTGGACCAGCACCACCGAGGTGCCGACCTCGCTGCCGGCAGCCGCGATGGGACGCTTCTTCGACGACAGCTATGAACGCCGCACCAACCAGCGCCTGCGCGCGGTGGCCGGCGATCCCGAGCTCGCCAGCCTGATCGCGATGAACGGGCGCCGTCCGCATCTCTTGCTCGACGCCGCGCCGCAACGGACGCCCTGGCTGTCGGTGGCAAAGTTCAATGAGACCGGCGGCGTCGTGGTCTGGCGCGCGCAGGACACCGCCGGCACGCCGCCGCCCGAACTCGCGCAACGCTTCCCCGGCCTGGTGCCGGAAGTGCCGCGCTCGTTCGATCGGCTGGTCAATGGAAGGCAGCCGGTGCTGCGGATCGGCTGGGCGATCGTGCGGCCGAAGGGGTAGTCGCCACAGACATTCTGAGAGAGGCGTCGCATGGACTTGAATCCGCCGGTCGGCTCCGAGATCTCGATCAGTCACGATGGTGTCGAGCCGACCATCATCATTCCGGCGAAGCGCAATGCCTCGCGCTATTTCGGCGGCGCGTTCCTGGTGTGCTGGCTGGGCCTCTGGACAATGGGCTTCAAGTCAGCCGCGTCCGAGTTGATGGCGGGGAAGGCCGCGCCATTCCTGATCTTTTGGCTGGCCGCCTGGACCATCGGCGGCTTCTTTGCGGCGTTGACGGCCTATCGGATATTCCGCCCTTCGGCACCGGAAACACTGCAGCTGAAGCGCGGCAGCATCGCCTACGACTCCGGAACGCCGCCGCCGGAATTCAATACCTACGGGCGGAACAAGAGCAGGCAGGATGCTTGGAAGGCGCTATTTGCCAGGCGAACGCGTGCCGATCTCGATCGGCAAGAATTGCAGACGCTGCGTCTGCGCGAGACCGATACCGGCAATCGCCTGACCATCGATATGGGCGCCAATCGCCTCGAACTCGCCTCGCAGGCGAGCGAGGTCGAGCGCGAATGGCTGGCACGGCTGCTGGCGAAGCGCTACGGGCTGACGCAGGTGCTTTCGGACAATGCCTCGTAGGGCAAGCGAGCCAGGCAGCGCTACGCCGTCGCCGCTTGCAGCACCTTCGCGATCGCGCGCAAATCCTGCCACGACAATCTCTTGTACGACGGCGAGCGCAACAGATAGGCCGGATGGAAGGTGGCGACCGCGCGGATCGTGCGCGTGCCGGTGTCGTAGTCGATCCATTTGCCGCGGGTGCGCATGATGCCCTCGCGGGTGCCGAGCAGCGCCTGGGTCGAGGGATTGCCGAGCGTCACCAGCACGTCGGGATTCACCAGCTCGATATGGCGCTGGATGAAGGGCAGGCACACCTGCGTCTCCTGCGGCGTCGGCGTGCGGTTGCCCGGCGGCCGCCACGGGATGACGTTGGCGATATAGGCCTTGCTGCGGTCGAGCCCGATTGCCGCGATCATGCGGTCGAGCAGCTTGCCGGAGCGGCCGACGAACGGCAGCCCCTCGATGTCCTCGTCGCGGCCCGGCGCCTCGCCGACGAACATCACGCGCGCCTGCGGATTGCCGTCGGCGAATACCAGCCGGGTCGCGGTGTGCTTCAGCGCGCAGCCGTCGAACGTCTCCATCAGCGTGCGCAAGGCTTCAAGTGTCGGCGCGGTGCGTGCGGCCTCGCGCGCGGAGGCGATCGCAGCGTCCGGCGCGATGGTGATTTCGCTGCGCGGAACGGCCGGCATCGGCGGGGGCCGCAGCGGATTGAGTGCGGCTGGACGCGGCGCAGCGGGGGCGGGAACTGGCTCGGGCTCTTCCAGCCGGTTGATCGGCTCGTCGCCAAGCGCGCAATCGACCCCGGCCTCGAGGTAAAAGGCCAGCAATTGCTGCAGTGTAGGGGTGGGCTCGGGCATCAGGGCCATCGGCGCAATCTAGAGCATGGCGGAGAAAAGTGGAGGCTCGATTTCGGAAAAGATTATTCTCTCTGGGTATCCGGACCGTGCAAAGCCATGGAGGCGCAATTCCATGGTTGTCCTTCCGCCAAAAATCGGAAACAACGACTTTTGAAAAGCTTAGAAGCGTTCTCAATGGGCTGAGATCAAGATCATGAGTGCTGAAGACCTTCCCCCGCGCGAGTCTATGGAATTCGACGTCGTCATCGTCGGCGCTGGCCCGTCGGGCCTGTCGGCCGCGATCCGGCTGAAGCAGCTCAATCCCGAACTCTCGATCGTCGTGGTGGAGAAGGGCTCCGAGGTCGGCGCGCACATCCTGTCGGGTGCGGTGATCGATCCGGTCGGGCTCGACAAGCTCGTTCCGGACTGGCGCGAGGACGCCGACTGTCCGCTGAAGACCCAGGTCAAGGAAGATCGGTTCTACTGGACCACATCGCAAGGCTGGTTCCGCATCCCGAACTTCATCATGCCGCCGTTGATGCACAATCATCACAACTACATCGGCTCGCTCGGCAATGTCTGCCGCTGGCTGGCGCCGAAAGCGGAAGCGCTCGGCGTCGAGATCTATCCGGGCTTTGCCGCCGCCGAAGTGCTCTATGACGACAAGGGCGCGGTGCGTGGTATCGCGACCGGCGACATGGGCATCGCCAAGGACGGCAGCCACAAGGATTCCTACACCCGCGGCATGGAGCTGCTCGGCAAGTACACGCTGTTCGCCGAAGGCGCGCGCGGCTCGCTCACCAAGCAGCTGATCGCGAATTACAAGCTCGACGCCAACTCCGAGCCGCCGAAATTCGGCATCGGGCTGAAGGAGGTCTGGCAGATCGATCCGGCCAAGCACCGCAAGGGACGGGTCCAGCATACGCTGGGATGGCCGCTGAACGACAAGACCGGCGGCGGTTCGTTCCTCTATCACTACGACGACAACCGCGTCGCGGTCGGCTTCGTCGTGCATTTGAACTACACCGACCCGTATCTGTCGCCGTTCGACGAATTCCAGCGGATGAAGACCCATCCCGATATCCGCGAGCTGTTCGAGGGCGGCAAGCGGCTCGCCTATGGTGCGCGCGCCATCACCGAGGGCGGCTACCAGTCGGTGCCGCGGCTCTCCTTCCCGGGCGGCGCGCTGATCGGCTGCGCCGCCGGCTTCGTCAACGTGCCGCGCATCAAGGGCGTCCACAATGCGATGGGCTCCGGCATGCTCGCCGCCGAGCATGTCGCGGCCGCGCTCGGCGCCGGACGCGCCAATGACGAGCTCGTCGACTACGAGAATGCCTGGCGCTCGTCGGCGATCGGCAAGGACCTGTTCAAGGTCCGCAACGCCAAGCCGCTGCTGTCGAAGTTCGGCAACCTGCTCGGAATGGCGCTCTCCGGCTTCGACATGTGGTGCAACACGCTCGGCTTCTCGCTGTTCGGCACCCAGTCGCACGCCAAGCCGGACCGCAAGACGCTCGATCCGTCGAAGCAGCACCAGCCGATCGCTTATCCGAAGCCGGACGGCAAGATCTCGTTCGATAAGCTGTCGTCGGTGTTCCTGTCCAATACCAACCATGAGGAGGACCAGCCGGTCCATCTCAAGGTCGCCGACATGAACCTGCAGAAGACCTCGGAGCACGACGTGTTCGCCGGTCCCTCCAACCGCTATTGCCCGGCCGGCGTCTATGAATGGGTCGAGGAGGGCGCCACCCCGCGCTTCCAGATCAACGCCCAGAATTGCGTCCACTGCAAAACCTGCGACGTGAAGGACCCCAACGGCAACATCACCTGGGTTCCTCCGGAGGGCGGCGGCGGACCGAACTACGAAGCGATGTAGGGCCCGGGGGCGATTGAAGCGTTAGGCTGACGCGGCCGACCACATTTGCGTGAGGCCACCGCCAACCTGCCGCAGCCTCCGCTTGGGCTTTCCTCGTTTGGAGCGGCCGGATTGCCCCGCCGGATACAGCTGGAGGCAAGGAACAGGGCCCGCGGCGGCAGCATCCGGCGCTTTTTGCTTCCGCACGCGAATATGCCGGGGCCGGTCACGATACCGCCATAGTGCGAGGGTCTTGCGGTGGGCTGGCTGGATCGGCAGGCCTAACGGCCTAATCTGCCAATCGATTCGGCATGGGTTACCTCTGGGCGATCCTTGCGGATAAACGCCAAAAGCGGCATTGTCGCTCGCCGGGATGCCGCCGCTTGGGTTCGCATTTTGAGACTGATCGCAGGATCTTGTCGCGAAGATCTTGGCCGTAAATCCTTCGTGGCCTTAAACCCCTGGAGCAAGGCGACCGTGATGCTGTCCACCCGATTCAACCGCCTGACGATTGCCGTTCTTGCTGCCGCGGCGCTTGCCGTGCCTGCGCAGCTTGCGGCGCAGACGCCCGACCATCCGACCGACAATGCCGCGCAATTCCCGTCCAAGACCGACCTGAAGTCGCTGACCACCGCCGGCAGCTACCTGGCCGCCCGCCACGCCAGTGTCGAGCGCGATGCGGCCTCGGCTGCAGCGTTCTACCGCTCGGCGCTGCGCACCGATCCGAAGAATTCCGAACTGCTCGACCGCGCATTCATCTCCTCGCTCGCCGACGGCGACATCGACGAGGCGGTGAAGCTCGCCGACCGCATCCTGACCCAGGACAAGGCCAACCGCGTCGCCCGCCTCGTGGTCGGCGTGCGCGACCTCAAGCTGAAGAAATACGCCGCCGCGCAGTCCAACATCAACCAGTCGGTGCGCGGCCCGATCACCGACTTGGTGGCGACGCTGCTGTCGGCCTGGGCGGCCTATGGCGCCGGCGACAGCAAGGGCGCGGTCGCTTCGATCGACAAGCTGACCGGCCCCGAATGGTATCCGATCTTCAAGGATCTGCACGCCGGCATGATCTACGAGCTGTCCGGCAAGGAGAAGGATGCCGGCGCCCGCTTCGAGAAGGTCTACAAGCTCGACGATTCGATGCTGCGCACGGTCGACGAATATGCGCGCTGGACCTCGCGCAATAAGGATGCCGCCGCCGCGACCGCGATGTACGAGGCGTTCGACAAGAAGCTGCCGCGCCATCCGCTGGTGCTGGAGGGCATCAAGGAGACCAAGGCCGGCAAGAAGTTGCCGCCGCTGATCGATTCACCGCAGGCCGGCGCCGCCGAGGCGCTGTACGGCATCGGTGCGACGCTGACCCGCCGCGGCGGTGAGGACCTCGCGCTGGTCTATCTGCAGCTCGCGCTTTATCTGCAGCCCAACCATCCGCTGGCACTGCTGTCGCTTGCCGATCTCTATGAATCGGTGAAGAAGCCGCAGATGGCGATCAAGGTCTATGAGCGGATGCCGGCATCCTCGCCGTTGAAGCGCAACGCGCAGATCCAGCTCGCGACCAATCTCGACGCCGCCGACCGCAGCGACGAGGCGATCAAGATCCTCAAGGAAGTCACATCAGATCAGCCGAAGGACATTGAGGCGATCCTGGCGCTCGGCAATATCGAGCGCGGCCGCAAGAAGTTCGCCGACTGCGCCACCACCTATTCGCAGGCGATCGACGCGCTGCCGGCCTCGAGCGGCGACAAGAACGCCTGGGTCACCTATTACTACCGCGGCATCTGCGAGGAGCGCTCCAAGCAGTGGAACAAGGCCGAGGCCGACATGCGCAAGGCGCTCGAGTTGCAGCCCGAGCAGCCGCATGTGCTGAACTATCTCGGCTATTCCTGGATCGACCAGGGCATCAACCTCGACGAAGGCATGAAGATGATCAAGCGTGCCGTCGATCAGCGTCCTGACGACGGCTACATCGTCGACTCGCTCGGTTGGGCCTACTACCGCATCGGCAATTACGACGAGGCGGTGAAGAACCTCGAGCGTGCGATCGACCTGAAGCCGGAAGATCCGACCATCAACGACCATCTCGGCGACGCCTACTGGCGCGTCGGCCGCACGCTGGAAGCCAAGTTCCAGTGGGCGCATGCGCGCGACCTCAAGCCCGAGCCGGAAGAGCTGCCGAAGATCCAGGCCAAGATCGACAACGGCCTGCCGGACGACACCTCGAACGCCGCCTCCGCCGACAAGAAGAAGGACGACGACGGCAAGGGCGGCTGATCGGCCGTCCGCGCGCTGCCTTTCCGGAAATACCGTGATGCCCGGGCCTCGTCCCGGGCATCGACGTTTCTGGCCTGAACTCGCAGATGGCCGGACCATGACGGTTTGCCTGCGCCCAACGCATGCCAAGGGCGGAATTTCCGTGCAAACAAAGGGATAGGATCGTGAGGGGATTTACGCTAATCGCAGCACATGTTTGTTTTTAGGGGTTTATCGCCGTGCCGGCGCTGATTGAAGAAGGGCGTGCCAAGGTCAACCTGACGCTGAAGGTTGTCGGACGGCGCGTCGATGGGTTTCACGACCTGGAGAGCGTCGTCGCATTTGCCGATTGCGCCGATCGTCTCACGCTCGAGCCGGGGCCCGAGTTGTCGCTCTCGATGCTGGGGCCGCTGGCCGATGCCTGCGGCGATACCTCGGACAATCTGGTGCTCAAGGCCGCGCGCCTGCTCGGCGAGCGCGTCGCGGACCTCGAGGTCGGACACTTCACGCTGGAGAAGGTGCTGCCCGTTGCGGCCGGCATCGGCGGCGGCTCGGCGGATGCCGCGGCAGCGCTCCGGCTGCTGGCGCGGCTCAACGAGCTCGCGCTCGACGACAGCAGGATCATGGAGGTCGCGTTGCAGACCGGTGCCGACGTGCCGGTGTGCGTCGCCTCGCGCGCCTGCGACATGACCGGCGTCGGCGAGGGCCTGCTGCCGCTCGACCTGCCGACACTGCCCTGCGTGCTGGTCAATCCGCGCGTGCCGGTTGCGACCAAGGATGTCTTCAATGCGCTCGGCCTGCGCCACGGCGAGCTTTTGATCGGCGCCACCGATGTCGTGATGCAGGCGCCGTCCTGGCCGGATGCCGGCCGCGCCGTCGACGACTGGATCGCGGCGCTGTCGCGCGGCACCAACGATCTCGAAGCCCCCGCCGCGCGCATCGAGCCAGTCATCAGCGACGTCTTGTCCGCGCTGCGTGCGACCATGGGTGTTCGCCTGGTGCGCATGTCGGGCTCCGGCGCGACCTGCTTTGCGGTGTTCGGAACCGACACCGACGCCCAGGCCGCCGGCGAAAAGCTCCGCACCGCGCATCCCGGCTGGTGGGTGCACGCGGGCGCGCTGAGCTAGCGCACGTCCATTCTCTCTCCGTCATTCTCCGCTGCGCAATTGCGCACCTGAGGGCGCGCGTACCGCGAGCCCGGAATCCATTTCACCAAGCGCGGTGCTTATGGATCCCGGCTTTTGCCAGGACGACGAATGGAGAGAAGCGTGTACCTGGGCTCCATCACCGTCACCCTGAGGAGGCCGCGGAGCGGCCGTCTCGAAGGGTCGACGGCCACCAGCGGGGCCGTGCATCCTTCGAGACGCCGCTTCGCGGCTCCTCAGGATGACGGGTTTGATAGTGTCGGCAGCGACGCCGCCGCTACTGCGGCATCATCCCACCTCAACGCCGGGCAGCGTTGCGCCCCTGATTGCTTGGCAAGCCAAACCCCGTTTGCCATAACAGGATGAAACAACAACATTGCGCGTGCGGGACCGTTCGGAAATCCGCCTGCAGCCAATGAGCCGGGAGGATGCCATGGCCAATGTCCGAGTTCTCGCCACCGATCTGGAATTTCCCGAAGGCCCCGTCGTGATGCCCGACGGTTCGGTCGTGCTGGTCGAAATCCGCGGCCAACGGCTGACCCGGGTCTATCCCGACGGGCGCAAGGAGATCGTCGCCAAGGTGCCGGGCGGCCCGAACGGCGCGGCGCTCGGCCCCGACGGCAAGATGTACATCTGCAACAATGGCGGCTTCTCATGGATTCCGACCCGCAACATGATCATGCCGGGACCGCAGCCGGAGGATTATCTCGGCGGCTCGATCCAGCGCGTCGATCTGCAATCCGGCAAGGTCGAGACTGTCGTCACCAAATGCGGCGAGCATGAGCTGCGTGGCCCGAACGATCTGGTGTTCGACAAGCACGGCGGCCTGTGGTTCTCCGACCTCGGCAAGCGCCGCGCCCGCGAGATGGATGTCGGCGCATTCTATTATCTGAAGCCCGGCATGAATGAGATCGTCGAGGCCGTGCACGGCATCCTGCCGGCCAACGGCATCGGCCTGTCGCCGGACGAGAAGACCGTCTACATCGCCGAGACGCCGACCGCGCGGCTGTGGGCCTATGAGGTGTCCGAGCCCGGCACCATCAAGCCGCGCGACGTGATCTATCGCGGCGAGCGCGGCAAGCCGATCGCTGGCCTCGGCGGCTACCAGATGTTCGACTCGCTGGCGGTGGAAGCGAGCGGCAATGTCTGCGTCGCGACGCTGATCTCGGGCTGCATCTCGGTGATTGCGCCCGACGGCACACTGGTCGAGCAGGTGCCGACCGGCGACCGCGTCACCACCAACATCGCGTTCGGCGGACCGGATCTGAAGACCGCCTACATCACGCTGTCCGGCAAGGGCGAGCTGATCGCGATGGACTGGTCGCGGCCCGGATTGCCGCTGAATTTCTTGAACAACTGACGATTGCGCAAGCGCGCGATCGTCGTCCGGGGCGATGCGAAGCAGCGAACCCGGGATCTCGAGATTCCCCGATGCGCGATTGCGCATCTGCGGTCTGGTGCCAACGCACCATCCCGGAATGACAAAGGATGGAGTTGCTAAAATGCCCTGGCTTGAACCAACCACCCTTCGCGGCGCGCATGCGCGGCTCGAACCGCTGTCGCATGATCACGCCGGCGGCCTCATCGAGGCTGCGAAGGATGGTGATCTCTCGAAGATCTGGTACACCGCGATCCCGCAGGCGGAGACCATGGGCAAGGAGATCGACCGCCGGCTGGGCCTGCAGGCCGCAGGCACGATGTTGCCATTCACGGTGTTCGACGCCGACGGCCGGATCGCGGGCATGACCACCTACATGAACGTCGACACGCCGAACCGCCGCGTCGAGATCGGCTCGACCTGGTACGCCAAGCGTGTGCAGCGCAGCGCACTCAATACGCAGTGCAAACTGTTGCTGCTGCAACATGCCTTCGAGAAGCTCGATTGCATCGCGGTCGAGTTCCGCACGCACTTCTTCAATCATCAGAGCCGGCGCGCCATCGAGCGCCTGGGTGCCAAGCAGGACGGCATCCTGCGCAGTCACCAGATCGCGCCCAACGGCACGTTGCGCGACACCGTGGTTTACAGCATCATCGCCAGCGAATGGCCGACGGTGAAGGCGCATCTCAACTATCAACTCAACGAAAAGCCGCGCTGACACAGTCGTCGGCGCCAGAAACGAGACGATGGAAACGTTCGATTATGTGATCATCGGCGCGGGCTCCGCCGGGAGCGTGCTGACCAACCGGTTGAGTGAAGACGCGGGCACGCGGGTTTGCGTGCTGGAGGCGGGGCCGAGCGACTGGCATCCCTACATCCATCTGCCGGCCGGCTTCATCAAGACCTTCCATATGAAGAGCGTGAACTGGGCCTACCAGCAGGAGGTGGGTCCCTACACCGGCGGGCGCAGCATCTACGCGCCGCGCGGCAAGACGCTGGGCGGCTCGTCCTCGATCAACGGCCACATCTACAACCGCGGCCAGCGCCAGGATTTCGACACCTGGGCGCAGCTCGGAAATCGCGGCTGGGGCTATCCCGACGTGCTGCCGTACTTCCGGCGCATGGAGCGTCGCATCGGCGAAGGCGACGACACCTATCGCGGCCGCGACGGCAATCTCACCGTCACCACGATGGACTGGCAGGACCCGCTCTGCGAAGCCTTCATGGCGGGCGCGGTCAGCCTCGGCATTCCGCGTAATCCCGACTACAACGGCCAGATCCAGGAGGGCGTGTCGTACTGCCAGCGCACCATCCTGAACGGCCGCCGGGTCAGCGCCGCGACCGCGTTCCTGCATCCGGCGCGGAAGCGGCCGAATGTCGACGTGCGCACCCATGCCCATGTCACCGGCATCATCTTCGAGGGCAAGCGCGCCATCGGCGTGCGCTACAACCGCGGCGGCAAGCACGGCGATCCGCTCGAGATCCGCGCCACCAAGGAGGTCATCCTCTCCGGCGGCGCCTACAACTCGCCGCAGCTGTTGCAACTCTCCGGCGTCGGCTCGCCCGACCTTTTGCAGTCGCATGGCATCGAGGTGCGCCACGCGCTGCCGGGTGTCGGTGAGGGCCTGCAGGATCACTACGCGCCGCGCTCGGTGGCGCGGGTCAAGAACATCCGGACCATCAACGAGCTGCGCCGCGGCTTCAGCCTGTGGGGCGAGGCGATCAAATGGGCGACGACGCGGCGCGGGCTGCTCTCGCTGTCGCCGACCATGGTCTACTGCTTCTGGCATTCGGGCGAGACCACCGAGAGCTCCGACCTGCAACTCACCTTCACGCCGGCGAGCTACAAGGAAGGCGTGCAGGGCCAGCTCGAGGACGAGCCCGGCATGACGGTGGCCTCATGGCAGCAGCGGCCGGAGAGCCGCGGCTATGTCCGCATCCGCTCCGCCGATCCGTTCGCGCCGCCGATCATCCAGACCAATTATCTCGCCGAGGAAATCGACCGCCGCGTCGTCGTCGCCGGCATGAAGCTGGCGCGCCGGCTGCTCGCCTCCGAGCCGCTCAAGCCGTATTTCGCCTATGAGGACTTTCCGGGTCCGAAGGTCACGAGCGACGAGGAGCTGCTCGCGGCCGCGACCCAGCGCGGCACCACCACCTTCCATCCCGGCTGCACCTGCCGGATGGGCCCGGCCGACGCGCCATGGGCTGTGGTCGACGACCAGCTTCGGGTCCATGGCATGGAGGGCCTGCGCGTGATCGACGCCTCGATCATGCCGCGGATGATCTCGGCCAATCTCAACGCCTCGACCCTGATGATCGCCGACAAGGCCTCCGACATGATCCGCGGCAAGACGCCGGAGGCGGCTGCGAAGCTGCCGGAGTATGCGTGAGGGGATTGCGCGGTGATGTTCGCGCGACGCTCGTCGATCAGCGCGCGCGATCTATCACCGTCATCCTGAGGTGCGAGCGGAGCGAGCCTCGAAGGATCGACGGGCACCGGCCGGGCCGTGCATCCTTCGAGGCCCGCTTCGCGGGCACCTCAGGATGACGGGATCGGCGTCTGAATGATCGAACCGCTAGGACCTCAGCCGTAGACGAACGCCTTGTCCTTCAGGTCGATCGCCGGGAATTCGTCCTTCTCGGCCCAGTAGTCCTGGTTGTGCTGCCACTCCGGCTTGTCGCCGCGCTTCGGCAGCAGGTGCATGCCACGCATCATGTAGCCGGGGTTGAAGTTCTCCGGATCGATCCAGGGCAGCAGCGGCATGTTGTGGTCTTCGGGGCGCAGCGCCGGCGTCACCTTGTTGGCGCCGGTCGCCTTCATGTGCTTGAGCATGCGGCAGACGAAGTCGCCGACCAGGTCGACGCGCAAGGTCCAGCTGGCGCGGAAATAGCCGAACACCCAGACGAGGTTCGGCACGCCGGTGAACATCATGCCGCGATAGGTCACGGTGTCCTTGAACTCGAGCGGCTTGCCATCGATCGCGAAGTCGATGCCGCCATTGGCGGAGAGGTGGAAGCCGGTCGCGGTGATGATGATGTCGGCCTCGAACTCCTTGCCGGACTTGAGCAGGATGCCCTTCTCGGTGAAGCGCTCGATCTCGTCGGTGACGACGGAGGCCTTGCCGCCCTTGATGGCGTGGAACAGGTCGGCATCCGGAATGAAGGCGATGCGCTGCCGCCACGGCCGGTAGCGCGGCGTGAAGTGGGTGGCGATGTCGTAGTCCTTGCCGAGGACGGCCTCGACCGCCGCCAGCAGGTCCTTCTTGGCGCCCTCGGGCTCGGCGAAGGTCCGCCTGGTGAAGGCGTCCTGCTCGAACAGGATCTTGCGGCGGGTGATCTCGTGGATCCAGGCCTCGTCGACCTGCAGCCGGCGCAGCTCCTCGGCGATCTCGATCGCGTTGCGGCCGGTGCGGAAATAGGTCGGCGAACGCTGCAGCATGGTGACATGGCCGGCGTCCTTGGCCATCGCCGGGATCAGGGTCGCTGCCGTGGCGCCGGAGCCGATCACGACCACGCGCTTGCCCTTGTAGTCGAGGTCGTCGGGCCAGGTCTGCGGATGCACGACCGTGCCCTTGAACTTCGCCATGTCGGTCCATTCGGGCGTATAGCCCGCGTCGTGGCGGTAATAGCCCTGGCACATCCAGAAGAAATTGGTGGTGAAGCGCAGCTGCTCGCCGGTGTCGATGCGGACAGCATCGATGGTCCAGAGATTGGTCTCGTTCGACCACTCCGCTGCCGTGATGGTGTGGCGATAGCGGATGTGGCGCGCGAGATCGTTCTCGTCGATCACCTCGCCCATGTATTTCAGGATCTCGGCCGCACTCGCGATCGGCGCGCTGGTCCACGGCTTGAACCGATAGCCGAAGGTGTGCAGGTCGCTGTCGGAGCGGATGCCGGGATAGCGGTGCGTCGACCAGGTGCCGCCGAAGGTCTTCTGCGTCTCCAGCACCACGAAACTGGTGCCCGGGCATTGCGTGGTGAGGTGGTAGGCAGCGCCGACGCCGGAGATGCCGGCGCCTGCGATCAGGACGTCGAAATGCTCTGTCGTGACGGGCTCGGCGGCGCGGATTTGGGTCTGGACGTTCATCTTCCCTGGTCTTCTTCTTGGTTGGAGCGGTTCAGCAAAACGCCGGAGCGAATGCTCCGGCGTTTGCATGAACTAGACTTCGCGGCGGCTGAGGAACGCCAGCCGCTCGAACAGATGCACGTCCTGCTCGTTCTTCAGCAGCGCGCCGTGCAGCGGCGGAATCGCCTTGGTCGGGTCGCGGTTCTGCAGGACGTCGAGCGGCATGTCCTCGTGGAGGAGCAGCTTCAGCCAGTCGAGCAGCTCGCTGGTCGAGGGCTTCTTCTTCAGGCCCGGCACGTCGCGGACATCGTAGAAGATATCCATCGCCTTGTTGACGAGGATCTTCTGGATGCTGGGAAAATGGACGTCGATGATCGCCTGCATCGTGTCGCGGTCGGGGAATTTGATATAGTGGAAGAAGCAGCGGCGCAGGAACGCGTCCGGCAGTTCCTTCTCGTTGTTCGACGTGATCATCACGATCGGGCGCAGCTTCGCCTTGATGGTCTCGCCGGTCTCGTAAACGTGGAACTCCATGCGGTCGAGTTCGAGCA
>DASVOL010000061.1:0-6131 GCA_036383375.1 Bradyrhizobium sp.
TGGCGTGACGCGGTGCGCTCGCGCGCGCCGCCTACAGGAAGGTGGGACATGACCTTGCTCCATTACCACGATGTCCGGTCGCATGGTTCGGCCGGTGCGATGCCAGCGACGCTGCGGCGGGCGATCCGGCGGATCGGCCTCGCCTTCAGGACCGTTCACCGCGCGATCGCCGCCGCCAAGATCCACCGCCTGCGCAACGAGCTGTTGCTGCATCGGGGCCATGAGGATTGGGCGCGCACCCATCTCCATGTCGGCATGCTCGGCGACGATGCCGAGAAATATCCGCGCCCGCCGGTCGTGCTCGGCGAGAAGTGGGACTATTGAGATGCGCGCGGCTTCATCGATCGCTGTCCTGCTGCGTCGCGTGGCAGAGGGGCTGCTCAAGTTCCTCGCCTGGATCGGCGAGGAGCCGATCGGCGGCTACCGGCCCGAGGCGCATTACATGCGCGGCCCGGGCCCGGCCTGGCGAGCCAAGCATCAGCCGGGTCAGGTAGCTTCGCTTCGCCGCGTCAGGTGATCCAGCAGGTTCATCGGCAGCGGGAACACCACGGTCGATGAGCGTTCGCCGGCGATGTCATGCAGCGCGGCGAAATAGCGGAGCTGCATCGCCTGCGGCTCCTGGGCGAGGATCCGGCCGGCCTCGACCAGCTTCTCGGCGGCCTGCTGCTCGCCCATCGCGTTGATCACTTTAGCGCGCCGCAGCCGTTCCGCCTCGGCCTGCTTGGCGATCGCCCGCACCATGGTTTCGTTGAGATCGATGTCCTTGATCTCGACCGCGGTGACCTTGATGCCCCAGACGTCGGTCTGCTTGTCGAGGGTCTCCTGGATATCGGCATTCAACTTGTCGCGTTCCGCCAGCATCTCGTCGAGCTCGTGCTTGCCGAGCACCGAGCGCAGCGTGGTCTGGGCAAGCTGGCTGGTCGCTGCCATGTAGTCGCCGACCTTGATGATGGCGCGCTCGGGATCGACGATGCGGAAGTAGAGCACGGCATTGACCTTGACCGAGACGTTGTCGCGGGAAATCACGTCCTGCGGCGGCACCACCTGCACCATCACCCTGAGATCGACCTTCACGAGCTGCTGCACCACTGGAATCAGGATGATGAGGCCGGGGCCCTTCACTCCGGTGAAGCGGCCGAGCGTGAAGATGACGCCGCGCTCGTATTCGCGCAGCACGCGCACGGCCTGGGTCAGGAAGATGATGACAAGCAGGACGATCGCCGCATAGGTGAAATAATCAAGCATCATGCTGTACCTCCTTCGCCGGCGGAAGCCGGCGCACGCCGTACCACCAGCGTCAAATCGACGATGTTGGCCACCTCGACCGTCTCTCCGGCCTTGAACGCCTCGGTGCTGCGCGCCTGCCAGCGTTCACCATTGGTGAAGACGTGGCCCGTGGTGTCGGACCAGTCGAGCACCTCGGCCGGTAGCCCGCGCATGGCTTGCGCACCGGTCCGCAGCGGACCGTTGCGCGCGCGGCGCAGCGCCCCGAGCACGACCAGAATGAGACCTGCGAACATCGCCGCAACAATGCCGATGAGCGGCCATGACAGCTGGTATCCGGGCGCCTCGATCCGAAACAGCATGGCGGCTCCAAGGACGAAAGCGACGATGCCTCCGAGGCCGATCACGATGGTCGGGTTGAAGGCTTCGATCGCGAGCAGCACCATCCCGACCAGCATCAGGGCGAAGCCGGCATAGTTGATCGGCAGCATGTTGAGCGCATAGAGCCCGACCAGCAGGCAGATCGTGCCGACCACGCCGGGCGCCACGGCGCCGGGCGACATGAATTCGAAGATCAGGCCGTAAATGCCGACCATCAGGAGCACGAATGCGATGTTGGGGTCGGTGATCACAGCAAGCACGCGCGAGATCCAGTTGGGATCGATGGCTTCGATCACGGCATCCTTCGTCGCCAGCCGTAGCGTCTTGCCGCCGGCAAGCTCCACCGTCCGGCCGTCGATCTGCCTGAGCAGGTCGGCCGGATCATGCGCGGTAAACTCGATGACATGGGCCTGCAACGCGGCATTGGCGGAGAGGGTGGCGGCATCGCGGACCGCCTTCTCGGCCCAGTCGGCATTGCGGCCGCGCAGTTCGGCGAGGCTGCGGATGAAGGCGACGGCATCGTTGGTCACCTTCGCCGTCATGGCATCCTTTGTCTCGGATGCGCTGCCGCCGTCCTTCTGGTCCTTGCCGCCCTTGTCCGGAGCACTGCCCGGCAGGCTCGGCATCGGGCCGCCGATCTGCACCGGCGTCGCGGCGCCGATATTGGTGCCGGGCGCCATCGCCGCGAGATGGGTCGCATAAAGAATGTAGGTCCCGGCGCTCGCGGCATGGGCGCCGGAGGGCGCAACATAGCCGACGACAGGAACGGGCGAAGCCAGCACGTCGGTGATGATCTCGCGCATGCTGCTGCTGAGACCGCCCGGGGTATTCAGGCGCAGAATGACGATCTCGGCGTGCCGTTCGACGGCCTTCGCCAGGCCATCCCTAACGTAGCTGGCCGATGCCGGCCCGATCGCTCCATCGATTGAAATGGTCAGGGCAAGGCGGTTGTTGTCCGCGGCCGTACCGGGACCAATAGAAACAACCAGAGCGACCAGGGCGATCGCCACAACGAGAGCCGCCTTGAAGGTCTGCACGGCAAGCACTCCCTTGCCGTGGATATGGGATGCCGTTTTGGAACCTCAATATGGTGCGGTGTCACGGGCGCCGTGCGCTGATCCATTGTGCGTTGCGATGGCTGGCGTCGTCGGGTCGGTCAAGCCTACTGCGCAGCGGCGAGGTACTCGTCGGCAAGCTCAGCCATCGCCTGTGCGACCTCGGCCTTTGCCGTCGTGCCTAGTTGCACGATCGGCAGCCGCGTCGCCGGCTGCATGAATCCCAGCAGCGCCAGTGCGAATTTCAGGGCGGCGGGGTGCTCGCGCTCCAACAGCGTCGCGAGCGGCACCAGCCGCTGGTGCAGCTCACGCGCCTGGTACAGCCGGCCCTCACGCAGGTGCCGGGCCACCGCGACGCATAAATCGGGCGCGAGGTTCGATACCGACGAAATGCAGCCATCACCGCCGGCGGCCATATAGGCGAGCGAGGTGGTGTCGTCGCCGGTCAGCATCCGGAATGTCGCCGGCAGGCGTGGACGCAGACGCCTCAGACGGGCGACATCGTTGTTGCCGTCGCGCAGTCCGACGAAGCGTGGCGATGCTGCGAGCTCGACCAGCGTCTCGTCTGCCAGCCCCTTCACCGTTCGCGACGGGATGTCGTGCAGGATCACGGGCAGCGTCGTGGCGGCGGCGACGGTACGGAAATGCGCCGCCATGCCCCGTGGCATCGGCTTGTTGTAATAGGGCACGACCGACATGATGGCGTCGGCGCCGGCCGACTCCGCGGCCCGGGTGAACGTGACGGCACGATCCGTCGCGTTCGACCCGGCGCCGGCGATGATGCGGACCCGCCTGCGCGCGACGTGGGCTGCGATGCGAACCAGCTCCGCGCGTTCCGCGGGCTCCAGCGTCGAGCTTTCACCCGCCGTCTCGCCGACGACGAGCGCCGAGGCGCCGGCCGCGATCTGACGCTCGCACAGCCGGCCGAACGCATCAGCGTCGATCTCGTCCCGGTGGTTGAATGGGGTCGGAAGATCGGGGATGAAGCCCGACAGCCATGCCGCAGAATCCGCTTTCGCGGCTGTTTGCGAGGTGACTTTCGGAGTCGCTTTCGCAGTCATGGGAGTGGCTCAGGCCACGCGGCTGGCGGGGAGGGGCGCGGTCTCGCCGCTTATATCGAGCTCGAGCTCGCGCGACAGCTCGACGATCATTTCGGGGTGCTGGCCGTTCTCGAACAGCGCGTATTTGACGGCCTGGGCGCGGTTGACGAACAGGCCGCCATAGAGGCCGTTCTGCTGCTGGGCGACCCACTGGCCGCGCTGGTTGCGGCCGATGAAGACAATGGTGGACGCTGCGCTACACGAGGGAGGTTCGACGAGTTTCACGATGGTAGTCCTTTAGGTGGAAGTCACGCGTTCAATGTCTGTTGTGCCGGATATGAAATCGAGCGCGGCGGACGGCCGACTTCATAGGAGCGGCATAGGATTTGAGGGGGGCTTAGATGTGCTGGACGATGCCGGTGCCGAGCGCGCACAGCGCGACATACGCGGTCATCTCGTCCCAGTGATTGAGCTTGGCGGCGAACGGCATTTCGCGTTTGGCTAGCCCGGCGATCGCACAGATCAGCGCCGACATCCAGAGCAGCGTGACGAGGCCCCTGCCGAAGCCTGCGCCGGCGAATGCCGCGAAGCCGATCATAATGGCAAGCCGGAAGCCGAACCGGACCATGACCTGGACCGACTGCAGCTGCTGCGGCAGTTGTTTCGCGTTCACGACGGCGCCGCCATCAGCCGATATTGTCGACGAGCAGCGGTTCGTAGAGCGAGCGCGTGTCGCGACGGACGGTGGGTACGCTGGTGCGGTTCTCGGGTGTCGAGATTCGCTGCGCCTCGACGAAGCCGCTGAGAATTGCAAGCGCGAGATCCGCATGGCGGGTTTCGATCGACTGGTCGAGCCAGTCGGGCAGCTCGCGTTCGCGCGACAGCGCGCAGTGCCACTCGCCCTCGTCATAGACCAGGCGGCGGATCTGCCATTGCGGCAGCTCGAGATCGAGCAGCGCGATCGCTGCATCAGTCCAGGCGCCGGACTGGATCAGGCGCTCGACACGGGCGCTCTTGCTGCTCTGTCCGGCCGAGGGAAAGCGCCGGCAGGTCTGGCTGACGATGTCGGCCATGAACTCGGCGGTCACTGTATAGGCGTCGCGCAGCCGGTCGCCGAGGTCGGCGGAGGTGGGGTGGGGAAGCACGGACATGGCGTCATCTCGTCTAGGCACGACCCAAGATATTGGCCGCAGGCCCAAAATGGCCGGATAGCCATTTGAAAACGAGATGAGCCGAGGGACGGAGATATAGGGATTCCATAAAGATGGAACGGGCCCCTTCACCCTCTCCTGGAGGCGGAGGGTCGATTCCCTTGAGCGAAGCGAAAGGGAAGCGGGGTGGGGTGACGGTCCCTCCGCGTCCGACAGCGCCCGTGCTCGGAGATCACCCCACCCCGTTTCGCCGCTTCGCTCCATGCGAACCGACCCTCTCCCTCCAGGGGAGGGTGAATCAGTACGCATCTTTGAGTCGATGTGGTGCAGGACGATAGCGGAGAGCGGATCGCCACTTATAGGATTCCTATAACGTCCTTATGCGTCACATCTCGAAAACCTATGCCCCGGATGGCACCTCACGGTCATCCGGCGCGGAGCGCTTATGCGGTCGCCCGCGCCCCTTGGACGCATAGGAGTCTCTCATGATGGACATTCTCATGGCGGCGCTCGCGATCGGCTTCTTCGCGGCCGGCATCGGTTACGCCTACGCCTGCGAACGGCTGTAAGGGAGGCGGCGATGATCTTCGATTACTCGCTCGCCGGCCTCGTCTCGCTCGGCCTGCTGTTCTACCTCACCTACGCGCTGCTGCGGCCCGAACGCTTCTAGGCGGTTCGCGATGTCAGCGCTTTGCACAATTCTGTTGGCCGACGCGGTGCTGACCGGGCTGTTGCTCGGCATGTTCGCGTCGCTGCTGCGCTTCGCCCCCATTCGAAAGGTTTGACGCAATGACCGTCATCGGTTGGATTCAAATTATTCTGTTTTGCGCGATCGTGGTCGCGCTGGTCAAACCGCTCGGCTGGTACATGACCCGCGTGTTCAACGGCGAGCGCACCTTCCTCTCACCCGTGCTGCGCCCGGTCGAGCGCGGCATCTATTGGGTCGGCGGCGTCGACGAGCGGCGCGAGCAGCACTGGCTGACCTATACGGTCGCCATGCTGCTGTTCCATGTCGGCGGCTTCGCGCTCATCTACGGCCTGATGCGGCTGCAGGCGGTGCTGCCGTTCAACCCGGCCGGCCAGACCGCGGTTGCCGAGGATCTCTCCTTCAACACCGCGATCTCCTTCCTCACCAACACCAACTGGCAGAACTACGGCGGCGAGAGCACGCTGTCCTATCTGGTCCAGATGGTCGGCCTGACCCACCAGAACTTCCTGTCTGCGGCGACCGGCATCGCGCTTGCGGTGGCGCTGATCCGCGGCTTCTCGCGCTCCTCGAT
>DASVOL010000062.1:0-10489 GCA_036383375.1 Bradyrhizobium sp.
CGCGATCCGCCGCACCGGGATCCCGTTCGCCGATTATCTCGGGCTGCGCGGGACGTCGTGGAAGAACGTGATCATCGGCGTCGTCGCGCTCATCGTGCTGGTCGGCGCCTGGGACATGGTGTCCCGCGCCGCCGGCCGCGAAGTGACGCCCGGCTTCATGGGCGACGTGCTGAAGTCGGCACAGGAGCACAGCGCGTTGTGGCTTCTGGTGATCGCCTTTGCGGTGGCGGCGCCGCTCTGGGAGGAACTGTTCGCGCGCGGCTGGCTCTATCGCGGCTGGTCGGAATCGAAGCTCGGCCCTTATGGCGCGATCCTGCTGTCGTCGATCGTCTGGACGGTGATGCACCTCCAATACGACTGGTTCTTCCTCTGCGAAGTGCTGTCGATCGGCCTCCTGTTCGGTTATTTGCGCTTCCGCACCGGCTCGACCTGGCTGACCATCCTGCTGCACGGGCTGAACAATTTTGCGGCGACGCTGCAGACCTGGTGGCTGGCGGGCTGACTGTCCCATATGTTAGGTTGAGCTCAGGCCCACCTTCGCTGCAAAATTGTTGCAGAAAAATCGACATGTCGAACTTCGAAAATGCCGGCGCGCGGACATCGGCGCCGCCACCGCGGACCTGGGACTTCTGGGAGACGGCATTCGTTATCCTGATCGCCTACGGCGTTTTTACGCTGGCAGGAGGTTGGGCCATGACGATCATCATCGCGGCGCAGGACGGCGTAGCCAGGATGTCGCCGGCTCAATTGCGGGACTTCGCGGCCCAAGGGCGATGGTACGGCGCTGGCCTCACCATCGCGAGCCCGCTAACGATCGGCGTGCTCTGGATTGCGATCCGGAAGGTTCGCCGCGGGTTCGCGGAATATCTCGCGCTTAACTGGCCGAGCACGGCCGAAGTCATGCGCGCATTTGCAATCTTCGTCGGCATTCTGCTCGTTGAGTCGGTCATCAAATGGTGTGTCGGCGACGACGCTTCCGCGTTGGATGACCAGCGGATGTACGTGGTCAATGGGGCGGGCGGCCTGCTGATCTTTCTCATCGGTACCTGCATTGCCGGACCCGTCATGGAGGAATTCCTCATCCGCGGTTTCCTGTATCGCGGCTGGTCAGAGTCGTTTCTCGGTCCGATCGGAGCGATCGTACTGACCGCCTCCGTCTGGGCGATGACCCACACACAGTACGACGCTTATGGGAAGTTGGAGATTTTCGGGATGGGATTGGCCCTGGGCTATTGCCGTTGGCGCAGCAACTCAACCTGGCTGACGGTCATGATGCATTCTGCGCTCAACACTTACATTTGCTTCGTGGCAGGCCCTTACGTTTAGGCCCATCGGTAGGTGGATGATTGATGCCCGCTCCAACAACCGAAGCATGCGACGCGCACATGCTGACCTATCGCCGCCATCTTCATCGCTTGAACCGCGCCTTGGCGGAAGAATACATACTCGAGCACAGTCACTATGTGTCCATGGCCATCGACGAGTTGGCCAAAGCGGTCCCTGTTGCTCTCGCTATCGCACAGCTTCACGATGCAATTCGTCGATCGCCTGCGAGAGATTTCTGGCCGGTGATCCGCGAGGCAAAAGGCGCACTCTTCATTCGATCAACCGACACCGGTCAGGAGTGCCCTTCGCCATGGCGGCGAACGCATGGCGGCAACATGCGCTACGATCTGCCGGGATACCTGCTGTTCTCGCCATTTCCCCCAAATTTCCGTCGCATGGTGCACGCTCGGATACACGAGTTGCAGAGGCTGACGGAGCGTATCGAAGCGCGGGCAAACAACAATGATTTTTGGGTCACGGTCGATGCCGGACTTATCTATTGGAGCACGCTCAAAGGCAAGCATCTCGTTCCCAAGATCAAGGCATTCCAAGGATTTGTGACGCCGGACAGTAGTACTGCTCTGGATCGGTGGTCCAATGAACAACACCGTGATGCGAAATTCATGTTGCGGATTTCGCAGGGGACTCTTGTTTACAGCTGCCGCGCGGATCGTTGCGAAATTGAAATCCCGGACGCACTGAGCGCGCCGCTCTGCGTCCCTGCGGTGCCTGATCGCTTCGAAGAAAGGCATTGGATCCGAGCTGGAGATCGAGCTTATTTGTGAGAAGCGCCTTAAGGCCCATCCGCTGCAATCACGATCGGTATCGTGATTGCAGGCCACGATGGTCTGCCTCTTAGCCAGCGCACGCGTGCCGCTCAGGAACCTGACAGAGGGGATATCAGCGGCCCTCTCAGAGTGCTATGATCTAGATTAATGAACGAGCGCGGGCCGGACTGAAACCAGGCAGCGGCGGCTGCCGTCGTGCGAGCTCTTCCTATGGCCACGTTGATCCGAACGCTCTTTGCCGGCGTCGTTGCGCTGGCGTCACTTGGTGCCATCACGCAGCAGGTGCGCGACCAAGGCGTGACCGACACCGAAATCCGCATCGGCAATCTGATGCCGTACAGCGGCGCGCTGGAGATTTTCGGCCAGATCGGCAAGGCGGAAGCCGCCTATTTCGAGATGATCAACGAACGCGGCGGCATCAATGGCCGCAAGATCCGCTTCATGTCCTATGACGACCTGTCGGATGCGTCCAACGCCATGGACCTCACGCGCATTCTGGTCGAGACCGACAATGTGCTCTTGATGTTCGGTTCGTTCGGCACGCCGGAGAATCTCGCCGTGCGGAAGTATCTCAACGAGCTGAAGATCCCCCAGCTTTTTGTTGCCTCCGGCGATCAGGACCTCAGTGAGCCGTCTCTCTATCCCTGGACCATGGGCTGGCAGCCGTCGTACCGCGAGGAGGGGCGGATCTACGCCAACTACATCCAGGCTTTCTATCCCGGAAAGAAGATCGTGGCGCTCTGGGAGAATGACCAGTTCGGGCGGGAATTGTTCAAGGGACTGGTACAGGGGCTGGGCGACGTCGCCCACAACATCAGGGTCGACATCGCCTATGATGTCGACGATCAGCATCTGGACGGCCACATCTCGATCCTGAAGCAATCGGGCGCCGAGGTCTTTGTGTTTGCCGGGGTGCCGGAAAATGCCTCGAAGGTGATCCGCGCTGCGGCCGACCACGGCTGGCGGCCGGTGTTCGTCGTGAACCAGATGGCGTCATCGATCGAGACGGTGCTCAAGCCCGCCGGTACGGAGAATGCAACCGGCGTCATCACCGCCGCCTTCCTGAAGGACGCGAGCGATCCGGCATGGAAGGAAGAGCAGGGCGCCTGGCACAGCTTCCTCGACAAGTACACCAAGGCCGGCGGCAAGGACGATGCGGCCGCAGTCTATGGCTACGCCGCTGCCGAAACGATGGTGCAGGTGCTAAAGCAATGCGGCAACGACCTGTCGCGCGAGAACGTCATGAAGCAGGCCGCGGCGCTCAGGGATTATCAGGCATCCGCCTTGCTGCCGGGCATCAAGATCAACACCACGCAGTTCCGTCCGGTCGAGCAAATGCGGTTGCTTCAGTTCGATGGCCGCAGCTGGCAGCCGATCGGCGATGTGCTCGATACGGCGTTCACCGGTTCGAGCGGGAAATAGCGACGATCAGCGCATGCCGCACGCTACGGCCCGACCGCGGCAATCACGATCGGCATCGTGATCGCAGCCAAAATCGTCTGCAGCGTGATGATCTGGGCGAGCAGGGGCGCGTCGCCGCCCATCTGGCGCGCCAGCACATAGGCTGACGGCGAGGTCGGCACCGCGGCACAGGCCGCGACGATGGCAAGATTTGCGCCGGTGACGCCGAACCACACCGCGAGCGCAACGGTCAGGATGGGCATCGCAACCAGCTTCAGGACCAGCGCGACGCTGGCGGCGAGGCTGGGACGGAAAATGCCTTCCAGATGCAGCCCGGCGCCGGTCACCAGCAGTCCGATCGCCAGCGACGAGCCGCCGAGCGCGTCTGCGACGTCGTGCCAAATCTTCGGCAGCGGGGCATGCGCGACGTTGATGGCGAGCCCGATGACGCAGGCCCAGATCAGCGGGTTCTTCACGACGGTCATCACGATGGCGCCCGCGGACCGCTTCCCGGATGAGGCATATTTCGCCAGCACGGCAACGCTGAAGACGTTGACCAGCGGGATGATCGCGACCATCGCGACCGAAGCCAGCGCAAGTCCGACCTTGCCATAGAGATTGCCCGACACCGACAGCGCGACATAGGTCTGCCAGCGGGTGGCGCCCTGGAACACCGAGGAGAAGGCGGGGCCGTCGACCCCGGCGCGGGCGAGCGGGCCGCGCAGCGCCAGACACAGCATGCACATCACGAGCGCCGCGAGCAGCAGCGCGCCGCCGACGCCCGCGACCGGCACCTTGGTCAGATCGGCCTTCACCAGCGTCTGCACCAAAAGCACCGGGAACAGCACGTAGTAGGTGAGCTGTTCCAGCCCATGCCATTGCGTATCGAGCCGCATCAACGTGCGTCTCAGGACGAAGCCGAGCACGATCAGCAAAAATACCGGCAACAGCGCCGCGATCACCACGGCCATCGTCAGCGGTCTCCGCGCAGCTTCGCCAGCCGGTCGAGCGCGCCCTGCAGGATGAAGATCGCGGCGTGCTCGTCGATCACCTCGGCGCGGCGGGCGCGGCTGACGTCCATCCCGATCAGTTCGCGCTCGACGGCGGCGGTCGAGAGCCGTTCGTCCCACAGCCCGATCGCAAGCGGGGTGAGGCCTGCGAAGTTGCGGGCGAAGGCGCGGGTCGACTGCGCGCGCGGGCCCTCGCTGCCATCCATGTTGATCGGCAGGCCCAGCACGAAGCCAACCGCGCTGCGCTCGGCCGCGATCGCGAGCAGCCGTGCCGCGTCGGCCTTGAACTGCTTGCGCTTGATGGTCTCGACGCCGGTCGCGAGCCGCCGGTCCGGATCGGAGACGGCGACGCCAATGGTCTTGGTGCCGAGGTCGAGGCCGACCAGTGCGCCGCGCTCGGGCCAATGCGGCACGGCTTCGATCAGGGGAAGAATGGGGGCGGGCATGCGCTAGCGCTTAGCACGCACCCGCGCGCCGAGGCAAAGCCCGGCGGCGGGCGGCCGTCCATGCGAAAACGCCGGTCAGGCGGCGATCACCCGATCGTTGCCGGAAAGGCACGCGGCAAGGCCCTGCAACGCGCTGGACTGGTGCGTGGCGCGGCGCTGGATGAACAGCGTCTCGACATGCGCATGCTGCGGACTGAGTTTGTGGATCTTGATGTCGCGCTGGACGTGGTCGCGCTCGACCACCGCGCGCGGCAGCAAGGTCACGCCCATGTCGGCGGCGACGCAGCCGACCATGCCGTCGAGCGTGCCGAGTTCGAAGCGGGCGGCCGATGGCCAGCCGAACTCGGTGAACACCTGTTCGAGGCGTTGCCGGTAGGTGCAGCCGGTGCGGAAGACGAGCGCGGTCGGGCCCGACTCCGGTGTGCCGGCGCGCAAGGCGGCGAGCGATTTCCAGCGCTGCGCGGTGACGAGCACCAGTTCCTCGGTGAAGGCCGTTGTCGCCGACAGTTCGGCGTGCTCGATCGGGCCGGCGACAAAGGCGCCATCGAGCGAGCCGTCGAGCACGGCCGCCACGAGGTCAGCAGTCGGCGCGGTGCGCAAGGTCAGGCGCACCGCTGGATAGCGGCGATGAAACTCGGCAAGCAGCGTCGGCAGCCGCACCGCGGCGGTGGTCTCCATCGAACCGATCGACAGCGGCCCCTTCGGCTCGCCATCGTCGCGCGCGGCGAGCACGGCTTCGCGCGACAGTGCTGCCATACGCTGCGCGTACGGCAACAGGCGGCGGCCGGCGCCGGTCAGCGACATGCCGCGGCTGTGCCGCTCGAACAGCGCGGCGCCGATCTCGGCCTCCAGCGCCTTGATGCGCTGGGTGACGTTGGACTGCACGGTGTTCAGTTCCTCGGCGGCCCTCGTGATGCCGCCGAGCCTGGCGACCGTGGAAAAGGTGAGCAGGTCGGTCAATTCCATCGGGGACCACCGTTTCATTTTAGAGATGGTAGCGTTCTCTAGTATTCATTTTCCGAGAATGTTAGGCCCGCTTAGGCTGCGAGTCCAGAACAGCAAATCCAGAACAGGGAGCAACGCATGCCGATCGGCACCGAATTGACGGCACGCCTTCGCATCACGCATCCGATCCTGGCGGCGCCGATGGCGATGATCACGGGAAGTCGGCTGGTCACGGCGGTGAGCGACGCCGGCGGTTTCGGCATTCTCGGCGGCGGCTACGGAGATCGGGCCTGGCTCGAGGCGGAGACTGCGGTGCTCAGGCGATATCACCGCCCGTTCGGGATCGGCTTCATCACCTGGAGCCTCGCCAGGCAGCCCGAGCTGATCGATATCGCGCTGGAGGCGCGACCGAGCGCGGTGATGCTGTCGTTCGGCGATCCCGCGCCGTTCGCGCCCAAGATCAAGGCCGCGGGCGCGCTGCTGATCTGCCAGGTGCAGAGCGAGGAGATGGCGCAGCAAGCGCTCGATTGCGGCGCCGACATCCTGATTGCGCAGGGCACGGAGGCGGGCGGTCACGGCGCCTCGCGCACCACGCTCGACATCGTGCCAGCGGTCATCGATTTCGCGGCGGGACGCGTCCCTGTGGTCGCGGCCGGCGGCATCGCCGATGGCCGCGGCTTGGCTGCGATGATGATGCTCGGCGCATCCGGCGTGCTGATGGGAACGCGGTTCTATGCCAGCGTCGAGTCCGATGCGCCCGAGCGGGCGAAGCAGCTGATCTGCGCGGCGAAGAGCGGCGAGACGGTGCGCGGCGTGGTGATGGACTGGTCGCGCAAATTGCTGTGGCCGGCGCCGTTCACCGCGCGCTCGCTTGCCAACGATCATCTGCGGCGCTGGTCTGGCCGCGAGATCGAGCTGATGCAGCGTGCCGACGAGATCGCGGTGGAATACGCCGCGGCGAGGACCGCAGGCAATTTCGACGTTGCCGCGGTGTTCGCCGGCGAGTCCGTCGGGTTGATCCATGATATCGTTCCCGCGGCCGAGATCGTCGGCCGTATCGTCGCCGAGGCCGAGCAGACGTTGCAGGGCCGGCGCAACTCTCTTTCTTCTTTGTCCTGAACAAGCGCGAGACAGACCATGTGGCCGGACCATCGATTGATCGATCGTTTCAAGACCGAATTCCCGATCGTGCTGGCGCCGATGGCCGGCGTGATGGATGCGGAGCTCGTGATCGCGGTGGCGCAGGGCGGCGGGCTCGGCTCGCTTCCATGTGCGATGCTCTCGGCCGAGAAGGCGCGTGAGCAGGTCAACATCATCCGCCAGCGCGTGTCCGCGCCGGTCAACCTCAACTTCTTCTGCCACAAGGCGGTCGACGCCGATCCGGCGCGCGAGGCGCAATGGCGGCAGCGGCTCGGGCCTTACTATCGCGAACATGGCATCGATCCGGATGCGCCGATCAATGCGGCGAACCGCGCGCCGTTCGATGCGGCATTCTGCGCGGTGGTCGAGGAGCTGAAGCCCGAGGTCGTCAGCTTCCATTTCGGCCTGCCGGAGCCGAAGCTGTTGCAGCGGGTGAAGGCCGCGGGCGCCATCGTGATGTCGTCGGCGACCACGGTGAAGGAGGCGATCTGGCTCGAGGAGAACGGTGCCGACGTCGTCATCGCGCAAGGCGCCGACGCCGGCGGCCATCGCGCCATGTTCCTGACCGATGATATTGCCGAGCAGCCCGGCACGTTCTCGCTGCTGCCGCAGGTGGTCGATGCGGTGAAGGTGCCGGTGGTGGCGGCCGGCGGCATCGCGGACGGACGCGGGATCGCGGCGGCCTTTGCGCTCGGCGCCTCCGCGGTGCAGATCGGCACCGCGTTCCTGCGCTGTCCGGAATCCAAGGTGTCCGCGCAGGGCCGTATCGCGCTGGCGCAGGCGAGCGATGAATCGACCGTCATCACCAATGTGATGACCGGCCGCCCGGCGCGCGGCGTCGCCAACCGCGTGATGCGCGAGGTCGGCCCGATCTCGCCTGACGCGCCGGCGTTCCCGCATGCGGCGACCGCCCTCGGGCCGCTGAAGGCGGCTGCGGAAAAACAAGGCAAGGTCGATTTCACCAACCTCTGGGCCGGGCAGGCGGTGCGGATGGGCAAGGAGATGCCGGCCGCCGAGCTGACCCGTGCGCTGGCCGGCGCCGCGCTGGCGCGGATGGGCAAGATGGCGGGCTGATTTCACCTTCGTCTGCGCAATTTCGGTGTATGCCCCGGACTGCCGCCTCCGATATCCGTGTATCGAGAGCGGCAGTTCGATTGGCGCAGGAGCCCACGGTATGATCACCTGTTATCTGCGATACGAAGTTCGTCCGGACAAGCTCGCCGAATTCGAGGCCTATGGTGCGATGTGGCTGGAGCTGGTACCGCGGTTTGGCGGCACTCATCACGGCTATTTCCTGCCGTCCGAGGGCGCCAGCGACGTGGCGTTGGCGATTTTCAGCTTTCCGAGCCTTGCGGCCTACGAACAGTACCGCAAGGATTCAGCGCTCGATCCCGACGTGCAGAAGGCCATCGCCTTCGCGAGGGAGACGCGCTGCTTTGTCCGCTATGAACGGTCGTTCTTTCGGCCGTTGCTGCCGAAGCCGGCCTAGCCGGCCATGGCAGGCCGGATCGCTCGGTCTCAGGCCTGACGCGCGGCCTCGCTCTGGTTGATCTCCAGGTGCTCGGTCGCGAGCCTGCGATAATGCGCGGCCATTTCCTTGTAATGTTGCCGGGAGATCGGATCCGCGGCGCTCTCGGCGCGGCGCTCGAACATCTCGGCCTTTTCCTGCAGAGCTTTCGCCTGGGACTTGGTCATCGCTCGCCTCGCTCAGACCAGACAAGCCACGTAGAGGATCGCGATCCCCAGTACCGTGCCGATCGACCACAGGGCGGGATCCCAGCCCTCCGGCCGGGGGCGGTTTTCCAGCGTTTGCATGACGCACTCCAAACTTTTTGGTTTGGATGGAGTAGGCGGCCCGAATGTTTCGGCACCACTTCGTGGCGGCCGCAAAGTGGTTTCGTCGCAGGCTTTTGCGGCCCGAATGCGGGCCGGAATGTCGCGACCGGGTGCCCGGGAGGGGTGCGGAGCCCCGGGGCTGAGGGATTCGCGCGGTTGCGGCGCAAAACCGGCCTCTGCTATACGGCGGGCTGACCTTTCAGCCTGACCTTTTGGATCTGGGGCCCTATATAATGTCCGTCGACGCCACAACCGTCCGCCGCATCGCGCATCTGGCGCGGATTGCGGTCAGCGATGCCGAAGTTCCCCATCTCCAGGGCGAGCTGAACGCGATGCTGGCCTTTGTCGAGCAGCTGTCGGAGGTGAATATCGACGGCGTCGAGCCGATGACCTCGGTGACGCCAATGGAGATGAAGAAGCGCGCCGACGTGGTCAATGACGGCGAGATCGCCGACGACATCGTCCGCAATGCGCCCGATACGACCGATCACTTCTTCCTGGTGCCGAAGGTGGTCGAGTAGTTTCTCTGTTCTGGGACGATGGCGATGTGTCTGCTCTGCGACGATGAAAAGGCCTACAAGGCCTATATGGACTTCCTCGATGCGATGGAGCGCAAGGGGAAGGTCGCCGATCCCAATGCGGCGATGGACGCGGTGCTCGACCATCTCGAGGCGCTCGATGCCGCCCGCGCCAGGGAAAATGCCCAGAGAAATATCAGCCCCCGGCAGGACGACCCCGCCAACGACAAGACCCTGTCTCCGTTCTTCTGCAGCCCGATCAATAAATGACCGATTTGACATCGCTGACGATCGCCGAGGCCCGCGAGGGCCTGGCGAGCAAGTCTTTCACCGCACGCGAACTGACTGACGCGCATCTCGCCGCCATCGAAGCCGCGCGCGTGCTCAATGCCTATGTGCTCGAGACGCCGGACCGCGCCCGCGAGATGGCCAAGGCGGCCGACGAGAAAATCGCCAAGGGCGAGGGCGGACCGCTGGCCGGCATTCCGCTCGGCATCAAGGACCTGTTCGCGACCCGCGATATCAGGACCACGGCGTGCTCGAAGATCCTCGGCAATTTCATTCCGCCCTACGAGTCGACGGTGACCTCGCAGCTGTGGCGCGACGGCGCGGTGCTGCTCGGCAAGCTCAACAATGACGAGTTCGCGATGGGCTCGTCGAACGAGACCTCGTGCTTCGGCCCGGTGACCAACCCGTGGCGGCGCGAAGGCTCCAACACCACGCTGGTGCCGGGCGGCTCGTCCGGCGGCTCGGCTTCGGCGGTGGCGGCGCTGCTCTGCATGGGCGCGACCGCGACCGACACCGGCGGCTCGATCCGCCAGCCCGCGGCATTCACCGCGACGGTGGGCATCAAGCCGACCTATGGCCGCTGCTCGCGCTGGGGCGTCGTGGCGTTCGGCTCCTCGCTTGACCAGGCGGGCCCGATCGGCCGCACCGTGCGCGATTGCGCGATCCTGCTCAGCTCGATGGCAGGCCACGATCCCAAGGACACCACCTCGGTCGATTGTCCGGTGCCGGACTATGAGGCCGCGATCGGCAAGTCCGTGAAGGGCATGAAGATCGGCATTCCCAGGGAATAT
>DASVOL010000063.1:0-2644 GCA_036383375.1 Bradyrhizobium sp.
CGGCGGCTCGATCCATGTGCCGGCGCTGCCGGTCAAAGTGCGCGACGTCTCCGGGGCCGGCGATACCGTTGCTGCGGCGCTGGCGCTCGCGCTGGCTGCCGGTGCCGACTGGGACGGCGCGCTGCGGATCGCGAGTGCCGCAGCTGCGGTCGCGGTCGGCACGACCGGGACCGCGATCGTCAGGTCCGCCGAATTGCGCCGAAAGATCCTGCCGCACGCGTCGCTGGCGGCCGAGGAGAAGATCGTTCCGGCCGGCGGCGATATCGATGCGTATCTCGAGGAATGGCGCAGGCAGGATCTGCGGATCGGCTTCACCAATGGCTGTTTCGACATCCTGCATCCCGGCCACGTCAAGGTGCTGACCGCCGCGCGCGGCGCCTGTGACCGCCTGATCGTCGGCTTGAACAGCGACGCCTCGGTGAAGCGGCTGAAGGGCGAAGGGCGTCCGGTGCAGAACGAGCGCGCCCGGGCCGAGGTGCTGGCGGCGCTGGAAGCCGTCGACCTCGTTGCAATCTTCGAGGAGGACACGCCGATCAACCTGATTACCAAGGTGCGGCCGAGCGTGCTGGTCAAGGGCGGCGACTATACCCGCGAGCAGGTGGTCGGCCACGAGATCGTCGAGGCCGCCGGCGGCGAGGTGGTGCTGGTCGAGATCCTGCAGGGTCACAGCACGACGTCGCTGGTTGCGCGGGCCCGTGAGGGCAAGGCGTGAGCGCGAGCTTGGCATCCTCGGCGGGCGCCGCGGCGTGCCCGGCCTGGCGCGATCCGGCGCGCTGGCAGACCACGACCGATGTGGTCGCGGTCCTGATTGCGCTATCGCTGCCGTGGTCGACCTCGCTGGTCGGCATCTTCGGTGTGGTGTTGCTGATCGCGATTGCGCCGACCGTCGACCTGCGGGCGTTCTGGACGCTGCTGAAGCGGCCGATCTGCGTTGCGCCGATCGCGCTGTTTTGCCTCGCGCTCGTCGGTACACTCTGGTCGGACGCCGCCTGGGGCGCGAGATTGTACGCGGTCGGGCCGACCGCGAAGCTCTTGGTGCTTCCGGTTCTGCTCTATCACTTCCAGCGCTCGACCCGTGGGACATGGGTGTTCGTGGCTTTCCTCGTCTCCTGCACGCTCCTGATGTTGATGTCGTGGCTGGTGCTTGCCTATCCCCACCTCGCGTTGCGGGCGCCGACCCCCGGCGAGCAGGGCGTCTTCGTCAAGAACTACATCGACCAGAGCCAGGAATTCACGCTGTGCGCGGTCGCGCTGGCCTATCCGATCGTGATGCTGTTGCGGGCCAACCGCGTTCTGCCGGCGGTTTTTCTGATCGGGATTGCGCTCAGCCTGCTTGCCAACATGGCGTTCGTGGTGGTGTCGCGGACCGCGCTGGTGACCATACCGATCATGTTTGCGGTGTTCGCGCTGCTGCATCTGCGCTGGCGCAGCATCGCTCTGATCCTGTGTGCGGCCGGTGCGTTGTCCGTGGCGGCGTGGTATGCCTCGCCGCAACTGCGCGCGACGGCCGATTCATTCCAGCGCGACTACAAGCTCTACATGGAGCGCAACGAGCCGACGTCGCTTGGTCTGCGGCTCGAATTCTGGCGCAAGTCGCTCGGCTTTTTTGCCGAGGCTCCGGTCATCGGCCACGGCACCGGCGCGACGCGGGGTCTGTTCGAGCGCGTCGCGACAGGTGGCTTGAACAAGGCTTCCGCCGAAGTGATCGGAAACCCCCACAATCAAACGTTGAACGTCGCCGTGCAGTGGGGCATTGTGGGTGTGGCGATACTCTACGCGATGTGGCTGCTGCACCTGTTGCTGTTCCGCGGCGACGGTCTCGTCAACTGGATCGGGCTTCTCGTCGTGGTACAGAATATTTCAAGTTCGTTGTTTAATTCACACATCTTCGACTTTCATGAAGGCTGGATGTATGTGCTGGGCGTCGGCGTGGCGGGCGGCATGGCGTTGAAGGGGCGATTGGGGACGGATATGGAACCCGAGCCTCCGATCCGTCCATGATCGCTGGCAAGGGCTCCGCAGATACGCTACAGCCTGCCCATGTCCCGTCGCGTAATCCCAGTTGCCGGTAACCCGTCCGTTAGATGACGCGCCTTTCACAATTCACCACGCGCAACTTCCTGATCCTGGCGCATGACGCGCTGGCGACGACGTTTGCGTTGCTGGCAAGCTTTTATCTGCGCTTCGAGGGCAGCCTGCTGACCGATCGGCTGCCGCATTTGCTGCGCATTCTGCCCTGGTTCGTGCTGTTCAGCGTCGTGGTCAGCTATTTCTCCAATCTGACCACGGCGAAATGGCGGTTCACCTCGCTGCCGGACGCGGTGAACATCCTGCGGGTCGCAGCGGTGCTGACGCTGGCACTGGTCGTGGTGGACTACGTCTACTTCTTCACCGGAGCGAATTCGCCAAGTCCGGTGTTCCTCGGCCGGGTCACGATCATCCTGTTCTTCTTCCTCGAGGTGTTCGCGCTGAGCGCGCTGCGCCTCGGCTATCGCTACTTCCGCTATTCGCGCACGCGACTTCATGCCCGATCCGACAATACGGCGTCGGCACTGCTGGTCGGACGCACGGCCGACGCGGAAGTCGTGCTGCGCGGCATCGAGAACGGCGCCATCAAGCGGCTCTGGCCGGTCGGCGTGCTCTC
>DASVOL010000064.1:0-3474 GCA_036383375.1 Bradyrhizobium sp.
ACGTACTGGTCGAATTCGCGCCGGAACTTGATCAGCGAGCCCCACAGCGAAATGTGATCCGGGATCTTGGCCGGCCAGCCGACCGCACCGAAATAGATCGCGTCATGCTTGCCGATCTGGTCCTTCCAGTCGGCCGGCATCATCTCGCCGTGCTTTTCGTAATAGTCGTAGGAGGCGAAGTCGAAATGATCGAACTTCACGTCGACGCCGTGTTTCTTGGCCGCCGCCTCGATGACGCGCAGGCCCTCCGGCATCACTTCCTTGCCGATGCCGTCACCGGGAATGACCGCAATCCGATACTGCTTTTTGCTGCTCATCGAGAACACCCTTGTGATTTGCCCGGCCGGCAATGCCGCCTATCCTGATGGTCCTGCAATGGACCAAACTTCGCGCGAGCGCAACGCTGCAGTGCAGTGTTGACCGCGGCGCGACCCTGCCCCACCAATTTCGCCGACATCCATTCCTCATACCAAAGCGAGACATCCCATGGATCTGCATCTGCGCGGCAAACGTGTCCTGATCACCGGCGCCTCCAAGGGCATTGGCGCGGCAGCCGCCGAAGCCTTTGCCGAGGAAGGCGCCAATTTGCTGCTCGCCGCCCGCAACGGCGAGCAATTGAAGGCGCTGGCCGAGCGGCTGCGCTCGGCGCATCAGATCGATGCCGCAATCAGCGTCGTCGACCTGCGCAAATCCGAAGATCTGGCGCGCTTGGCAAAAGAGGCCGCCGACATCGACATCCTCGTCAACAATGCCGGCGACATCCCGGGCGGCTCGATCGACAAGATCGACGAGGCGACCTGGCGGCATGCCTGGGAGCTCAAGGTGTTCGGCTATGTCAATTTGACGCGCGCGATCTATGCCCAGATGAAGGCACGCGGCGGCGGTGTGATCGTCAACGACATCGGCGCGGCCGGTGAGAAGTTCGACGCCAACTACATCTGCGGCAGCGCCGGTAATGCGGCGCTGATGTCGTTCACCCGCGCGCTCGGCGGCAAGAGCCTCGCCGACAACATCCGCGTCGTCGGCATCAACCCCGGCCCGGTGGGCACCGACCGACACGTCACGCTGCTCAAGACCCGCGCCAAGAACCAGTTCGGCGACGAGAACCGCTACAAGGAATTCCAGAAGGGCCTGCCGCTCGGCCGCCCCGCGCATGCGCGCGAGATCGGCGACCTGATGGCGTTCCTGGCCTCCGATCGCGCAGGCTACACGTCAGGCGTGATCTACACGGTGGATGGCGGGCTGACGTCGGGGTGGGGCTAACCGCTCCGAGCTTGCCGCTTGTTCTGCGTCATCCTGAGGAGCCGCGCTTCGCGCGGCGTCTCGAAGGATGGGCCACGGGCTCGCCATCCTTCGAGGCTCGCAAGAGCTCGCACCTCAGGATGACGTACCAACCGTCCGCTCGAACAGCTGCCGGATCAGCGTCGTGACGCGCCCCTGCGGCGCAAGCATCTCGTGCATGATCGAGAAGTGGTCGGCGCCGGCGATCTCCTCATAGGTCACGGGCAAGCCGTAGCGGGCGCGATGTCCGGCGAAATCGGCGGTCTGCTTGCGCAGCAGCGGCAGTTCGGCACTGCCGACCACCAGCGACAGCGGCTTTGCCGTGCCGCCTTCCTGCATCATAGGCGAATTGCGTCGTGAGGCAGCTTCGTCGAGCCTGAGCTTCTCGTTGAGGTAGGAATGCCTGATCGGCTCGAGGTCATAGATGCCCGAGATCGCCATGCCGGCCCGGACATGGGTGTTCGACAACGCCATCGACGTCAGATGGCCGCCGGCCGACCAGCCCGACACCACGATGCCATCGGTAGCGGCGCCGAGCGCGGGCAACTGCCCGGCAAGAAAATCGATGCCGGCGTGAATCTCAGCGACGATGTCATCGAGCGTCACATCCGGCGCCAGCGTGTAGCCGATCAGGGCCACATTGATGCCGTGCGCCATCGGCCCCTCGGCAAAGATCGTGAACACCTCCTTGGCGCGAGTCTGCCAATAGCCGCCGTGGATAAACAACAGCGTCGGCGCGCCGTCGCGGGCCTTCAGGAAATCGATCCGGTTGCGCTCACGCGGGCCGTATCGGAGGTCGAGATGGTTAGGATGCTTCTGCCGCATCGCCGCAGAGCGCTGCTCCCAGGCGGCGGCGATCTCGGCGCTGCCCTTGACGGCAACGCCATTGTTCAAACCGAGATCCCGCTCCTGCTGGCTCATCGCGCGCCAGTCCAGCGCGGAAAACAACGCTGCCATCCCTACCTCTTCGGTTCTCGTCGCATTGCCACGACGGCAGGAAATGTTCTACAGCACAAGGAAACAGAAGACATAGGAGCAACGGCGCATGGCTGATCAGGGCTTGGTGAAGGAAACGGCATGTG
Source organism: Bradyrhizobium sp. (assembly GCA_036383375.1). Lineage (GTDB taxonomy): Bacteria > Pseudomonadota > Alphaproteobacteria > Rhizobiales > Xanthobacteraceae > Bradyrhizobium. Next base: position 2,364 of record DASVOL010000064.1, read on the forward strand.
CCGTCGTCGAGAAACTGAAAGCCGGCGACGTCACGCCGCTCGACCTGCTCGATGTGCTGGAAAAGCGCATCGCCGAGGTCGACGGCAAGGTCAACGCGCTGCCAACACTCTGCTTCGACCGCGCCCGCACCCACGCGAAAACCCTGATGCAGAAGCCGGCCAGCGAGCGCGGCCTGCTTGCGGGCCTTCCCGTTCCGATCAAGGACCTCACTGCCGTCTCCGGCGTGCTGACCACGCAGGGCTCGCCGATCTTCAAGGATAACGTCCCCGCGAAGTCGGACATCCTGGTCGAGCGCCTCGAGCAGAACGGCGGCGTGATCTACGCCAAGTCGAACACGCCGGAATTCGGCGCCGGCGCCAACACCTTCAACGAGGTGTTCGGTCCGACCCGCAATCCCTGGGACACATCGCGCTCGGCCGCCGGCTCCTCCGGCGGCGCCGCGGCGGCACTGGCCAGCGGCACCGCGTGGCTCGCTCACGGCTCCGACATGGGCGGCAGCTTGCGCAACCCGGCGAGCTTCTGCGGCGTCGTAGGCCTCCGGCCGTCGATCGGCCGCGTCGCACAGACCCCGAAATTCGGCGTCGACCGCACGCTCGGCCAGCAGGGACCGATGGCGCGCAATGTCGAGGACCTCGCGCTGCTGCTCGACGCGATGAGCGGCGAGCATCCTGCCGATCCGCTGTCGCTGCCGGTGCTGCCGACCTCGTTCCTGTCGGCGACGCGATCGGGCAGCAGGCCGAAGCGCATCGCCTACTCGCCCGATCTCGGCATCACGCCGGTTGATCCCGAGGTCAAGGCCGTGACCCGCAAGGCCGCGGAGCGTTTCGCGGAAGCCGGCGCGATCGTCGAGGAGGCCCATCCCGACTTCCGCGAGGTCCATGAATGCTTCCACGTGCTGCGCGCTTTCGATTTCGCGATCAGCAAGGCCGAATTGCTGCGCACCAAGCGCGACATGCTCAAGCCCGAGGTGATCTGGAACATCGAGGAAGGGCTGAAGCTCACCGTCGAGAAGCTCGAGCGCGCCGAGGCGCAGCGTGTCGCGATTACCGCACGTGCGCTCGAGTTCTTCGAAAAATACGACCTGCTGCTGGCGCCCGCGACCATCGTGCC
>DASVOL010000065.1:0-1854 GCA_036383375.1 Bradyrhizobium sp.
GCGCAGACCCAGGCGATCCTCGGCGAGGACCGCGTCACCGGCGTGCGCTTCGGCGACGGCACCGAGCTTGCGGCCGATCTCGTGGTGATGGCGGTCGGCATCCGCCCGAACTTCGAGCTCGCCAAGAAGGCCGGGCTCTACTGTGAGCGCGGCATCGTCGTCTCCGACACCATGCAGACCTATGACGGCCGCATCTATGCGGTCGGCGAATGCGTGCAGCACCGCCGCCAGACCTACGGCCTCGTCGCGCCGCTGTTCGACCAGGCCAAGGTCTGCGCTAACCATCTCGCGATGAAGGGCTTTGCCACCTATGACGGCTCGGTCACCTCGACCAAGCTGAAGGTCACCGGCATCGACCTGTTCTCGGCTGGCGACTTCGCGCCGGGCCCGGACAAGGAGGAGATCGTGCTGCAGGACGCCAATCGCGGCGTCTACAAGCGCATCATCCTGAAGGACAAGAAGATCGTCGGCGCCGTGCTCTATGGCGACACTATCGACGGCCCCTGGTACTTCCAGCATCTGCGCGACGGCACCGATGTCTCGCACATGCGCGAACGCCTGGTGTTCGGCGCCGCCAATCTCGGCGAGGGCGGCGTCAGCGGCCAGAACTCGGTTGCCGCGATGAGCGACGAGACCGAGATCTGCGGCTGCAACGGCGTCTGCAAGGGCGCGATCGTCAAGGCGATCTCCGAGAAGAAGCTGTTCACGCTCGACGACGTCCGCGCCCATACCAAGGCATCGTCGTCCTGCGGCTCCTGCACCGGCCTGGTCGAGCAGGTGCTGGCGTTCACGCTCGGCGGCGACTATTCGGCGGCGCCGAAGGTTAAGCCGCTGTGCAAGTGCACCGATCACAGCCACGACGATGTCCGCCGCGTCATCGTCGAGCAGCAGCTCAAGACCATTCCCGCCGTCATGCGCTTCATGGAATGGAAGACACTCAACGGCTGCCATTCCTGCCGTCCGGCGCTCAACTACTACCTGCTCGCGACCTGGCCGGGCGAGTACCGCGACGACCAGCAGTCGCGCTTCATCAATGAGCGCGTCCACGCCAACATCCAGAAGGACGGCACCTATTCAGTGGTGCCGCGGATGTGGGGCGGCGTCACCACGCCGAGCGAGCTGCGCGCCATCGCCGACGTTGCCGAGAAGTTCAACATCCCGACGGTGAAGGTCACCGGCGGCCAGCGCATCGACCTGCTCGGTGTCAAGAAGGAGGACCTGCCCGCGGTGTGGGCCGATCTCAACGACGCCGGCATGGTGTCGGGCCATGCCTACGCCAAGGGCCTGCGCACGGTGAAGACCTGCGTCGGCTCCGAATGGTGCCGCTTCGGCACCCAGGACTCCACCGGTCTCGGCGTCAAGCTCGAGAAGTTCATGTGGGGCTCCTGGACGCCGGCCAAGGTCAAGCTCGGCGTCTCGGGCTGCCCGCGCAACTGCGCGGAAGCGACCTGCAAGGACGTCGGCGTGGTCTGCGTCGATTCCGGCTACGAGATCCATTTTGCCGGCGCCGCGGGCCTGCACATCAAGGGCACCGAGTTCCTGACCAAGGTCGAGACCGAGGACGAGACGCTCGAGGTGATCGTGGCGCTGACCCAGCTCTACCGCGAGGAGGGCTGGTACCTTGAGCGCATGTACAAATGGTGTGACCGCGTCGGTCTCGAGCAGATCAGGAAGCGGGTGGTCGACGACGTCGCCAACCGCAAGGCGCTGTTCGCCCGCTTTGCCCATTCGCAGCAGTTCGCGCAGACCGATCCGTGGGCCGAGCGCGCCAGCCGCGGCGTCGACCGCAACGAGTTCGCGCCTCTCGCCGAATTGGAGCTCGCATGACCAGCTGGATCGAAATCGGCGCGCTCG
>DASVOL010000066.1:0-9505 GCA_036383375.1 Bradyrhizobium sp.
CGGCTTCGGCATCACCGAGGCGATCTACCAGGAGCTGCTCGATGCCGGCGCCGACGCGATCACGCTCGGCAATCACGCCTGGAATCAGAAGGAGGCGCTGGTCTTCATCGAGCGCGCGCCGCGCCTGATCCGGCCGCTGAACTTCCCGCGCCATTCGCCGGGACGCGGCGCCACGCTGGTCGACACCAAGAGCGGCAAGCGCGCGCTGATCCTCAACGCGATCGGCCGGGTCTTCATGGAGCCGTCCTCGAACGATCCGTTCAGTGCGATCGAGCGCGAACTCGAGGCTTGCCCGTTGCGCGAGGGCTGTGACGCCATCGTGCTGGATTTCCATGCCGAGGCGACCTCCGAGAAGCAGGGCGTCGGCTTCTTCTGCGACGGCCGCGTCAGCCTCGTGGTCGGGACCCACACCCATGTGCCGACCGCCGACCACCAGGTGCTGCCTGGCGGCACCGCCTATATGAGCGATGCCGGCATGACCGGCGACTATGATTCGGTGATCGGCATGCAGAAGGAGGAGCCGCTGCAGCGTTTCCTCACCGGCATTCCGTCCGGCCGTTTCGAGCCGGCTGGAGGCGTTGCGACGCTGAGCGGTGTCGCGGTCGAGACCGACGATGCGACCGGGCTTGCGGTCAAGGTCGCGCCGGTGCGCGCCGGCGGGCGGCTCGAGCCCGCGGTGCCGCCGTTCTGGACCTAGCGCCCGTCGCCCGGATGGAGCCAACGGGTCGCGCGAACGCGCCCGATGACAGGCTCCGCGAAATCCGGGGTCGCTCGCAAGTTGCGAGGCTGTACCCGGATTGCGCTTCGCTCCATCCGGGCTACGGGACTATTTCGGAATAATGGAAAAATACTTCTGAGTTGCCCGACGTGTCAAGTGCAGTGCCGGGCACCGGCAGCGGCCGGCTACTTTGCATGGGGTTGTTTTCAATATTTTGGCAGTACACCCCGCCGTCCCGACGAGGGGCTGGCCTAGCCCTGCCGAAAACCCATCCGGAATGCGCCCCAGTGGCGGCCGTTCACGACGATCGGCGATGAGACGTCCTTCATCAGCACGAAATTGCCGCCGCCCATGTCGCGGCGATAGGTCTGCAGCAGGAACGGCTTGGTGTTGGCCGCGACCTTGCTCACCGCGCGGTCGTTGAATAGCCGGCGGTTGCGGCAATTGGCGTTGTTCCACACCGGGTCCGGCCCCTGCGGCAGCCGGTAGTTCGGATTGTGGGTCGGCAGATAGCCGCTGCGCGCCCAGGCGACGCAGAACACGATGCGCGGATCGGTCTTCTGGATCGGATCCTGGATCGCAGGCAGCACGCGGTCGGTGAAGCTGACATAGTCGGTCAGATACTGCTTCGGATTGGTGCCGGCGATCTCGCGGTAATTCTCGTCCATCAACTGCGCGAGCGTGATCTCGCCGCTTGCGATCGCCTGCTCGAACAGCTCCGAGATCTGTTTCGCGGTGTCGATCACGGCGCGGATCAGCGGCGCATCGCTGGTCTCGACGCCGCTGTCGGCGATGGTCACGATCAGGCTCTCGGACAGCTCGAGCAGTTTCGCGACGCGGCCGTCGGCGTGCTTGAGGTCGCGCGAGGAGAGGTCGACGCCCTTGGCGAGCTCGTTCAGCTCCGCGATCACGGTGTCGCAATGACCGAGATTGGAGGTCGCGGCGCGCGCCACGCTGCCGATCTCGGCGCCGACGGATGAAAAGCCCTCCTGCACCCGCATGATGATGCCCGATATCTGCTGGGCGCCTTCGCCGGCGCTCTTGGCGCGCAGCGAAGCGTCGCTGCTCTCGCCGATCAGGCTGCCGATCTGGCCGTCGAGATCTCGCACGGTGTCGGAAATCTGATGGGTCGCCTGGCGGGTCGCCTCGGCAAGGTTCTTCACCTCGCTCGCGACCACGGCAAAGCCGCGGCCGGCATTGCCGGCGCGCGCCGCCTCGATCGTGGCGTTGAGCGCCAGCAGGTTGGTCTGCTTGGCGATCGCCTCGATCGAACCGGAGACCTTGGCGACCTGGTTCAGCGCGGAGCCGACCGCGGCGAGCCGCGCCTCGATCCGTCCGACCGCGGCGACGAGCTCGGCGATATGGCTGACCGCCGTCTCGACCGCATGACGCGACTCCGCGATCTGGCCGACCGCGGCGGATGCGGTCGTTTGCACCGCCTGCGATGCGTTGGCGATGTCGTGATTGGCCGAGACCATGATCTCGGCGGTCTCCTGCAGATGATGGAACCGCTCCGACTGGCTTGAGACGCGGTTCGCGACCTCCTGGACGTTGCCGGCGATGTCGGCAAGCTCGACCCCGAGACCGCCGATGCGGTCGGCGAGCTGGTCGACCAGCCGTTCGGCCAGCGTCCGGTCCGATGATGTATCCAGCACTGCAAGCTGCGCCGCCGACATGTCGCGTTTCCTCCGTTACAGCAGCCCGTCGAACTGCTGCAGCATTCCCCATTCCGATTCAAAGCGTGATTCGCTCGGGCGGTCTTGCCTGAGCGTGCACTGCGTAGCCCGGATGGAGCGCAGCGAAATCCGGGGTTCCCGTCCGCGAGTGCATTGGTCCCGGATTGCGCTGCGCTGCATCCGGGCTACGAAGCGTTCAAAGCTTGTACGCGGTGCGGAAGGCGCCCCAGTGCCGGCCGCGCACGCGGATCGGCACGTCGATTTCGCGCATCATCACGGTGGTGCCATTGCCCATGTCGCGCGCGTAGCTTTGAACCAGATAGGCGCGTTCATTATGCGCGGCGGCGAGGCCCGCCGGATCGTTGAAGATGCGGCGATTGCGGCAATTGGCGGTGTTGTAGGCCACATCGCCCGGCCGCTGCGGCTGCGAGTAGATCTTGTTGTGGACCGGCAAATAGCCGTTCCGGTCGACCGTCGCGCAGAATGCCAGTCGCTTGTCCTTGGCGAGGAACGCCTCGAGCAGGGCGGGCAACGCGCGATCCGCCCAGTCCAGCATTCTGGTGCGGTACTGCACCGGGTTGGTGTCCGGTATCTCGACATAATCGGTGTCGAACATGTCCGCGATCGTGATCGCGCCGCTTGCCAGTCCGTCCTCGAACAGCCTGCTCAGCGCGTTGCCGGCTTCCATCGCGCGGGTGACGAGTTCGGCGTTCTCCTCGTGGATCGCCCACATCCGGTTTTCGACCTTCTCGCGCAGCTCGGCGGTCGCCGCCTCGAAGCGCGCCTGGCTGCCTGCCTTGGAGCGGTCGCCGATCCTGATTCGGCAGGCGCCGACATCCTGCAAGGTCGCGGTCAGGGTCTCATGGGTGGGCAGCTTCTCGGCATCCGGCCCGCCGATCAGGATGCCGTCCATCGCGATCTCATAGACCGGCGCGGTGACGATGCCGCGCGCGGTCGTGATCTCGATCGTGAGACTGCAGGGCAGGCGCTCGTTCTTGCGCGGATCGCCGCGTTCGTCCTGGCGCAGCAGCACCGCGCAGCGCGCCTTCAGCTTCTGGGCGAAAGCGGTCACCGCCTTGCCGGCCTTCGCGACATTGTCGCCATGCGCGGCGGCTTCCCGGGTCGCCGAATCGATCTCGCCGGCGCTGGTGCCGACCGAGACGATGAAGTGGGAGGCGGAAGCCGCGTTCTGGCCCATCTCGCCGGTGATCTGGTTCTGCTCGGCGACCGCGCCGTTGACGTTCTCGAACACCGGCCGGATCTTTTCGATCGCCAGCGAGATGCGATGGACGGCGTCCGCCGATCCGGTGGCGTCCCTCTGCAACGCCTCGATCTTTCTTGTGATCTCTTCGGTCGCGCTCTGGGTCTGTACTGCCAGCGCCTTGACCTCGGTGGCGACCACCGCAAAGCCCTTGCCGGCCGCGCCGGCGCGCGCCGCTTCAATGGTCGAGTTGAGCGCGAGCAGCGTGGTCTGCCGCGCGATCTGCGCGATGAGATTGACGACGTTGCCGATCGCGGCCGAGGATTCGCGCAGGCGATCGACATTGGCGGTGGCCTCGCGCGCCGCCGCCGCGGCGTCGTCGGCGAGCTGGCTCGCGCTACGCACCTGCGCGCCGATGCCTTCGGCGGAATGGGTGAAGCGGTCGGCGGCTTCGGAGAACGTCGTCGCGGTGCTCTGCGCGTCGCTGCTGCGGCCGGTCAGCGCATCGGTGCGGGCGCGGATGGTCGCGAGCTTGGCGGCCGTCGCCTCGGCGCCGTCGGCCACCGAGCCTGCGGCGCGTTCGAGCTGGCGGATCATCGCCCCGAGCTCGAGTTCCAGCAGCTCCAGGATCTCCTTGGACGAGTCCTTGGCCGAATCAGTCTCGGTCGAGACTTCAGCCGCGGTTGGAACCTGCGCGGCGGCCGACGCAGCCGGCTCCGGCACTTGCTTGCGAAACAAACCGAACGCCATGGGGGGCTCTTGGAAAATTGCGGCGGGACGGGGCGATCCTCGCATCCGGGCATGAAGTCATGGTTAACAAGTGCCTCATATTCCGGCATGCGGTAGTATTCGTCTGCCGGACGGCCCCTGCCGACCTTTGATTTTGACCGCCAGGGGCCTATAAGGCCGCGTTTTCCACCCCTGTTCAGATCCTACGCTCGAAGAGACGTCGCATGGCCGGCCATTCCCAATTCAAGAACATCATGCACCGCAAGGGCCGGCAGGATGCCCAGAAGTCGAAGCTTTTCGGCAAGCTTGCCCGCGAAATCACTGTGGCGGCCAAGCTCGGCACCCCGGACCCGGCGATGAACCCGCGGCTGCGCGCCGCCGTGGTCGCCGCCCGCGCCGAGAACATGCCGAAGGACAATATCGACCGCGCCATCAAGAAGGCCTTGGGCAGTGAGGGCGAGAACTATGACGAGATCCGCTACGAGGGCTATGGTCCCGGCGGCGTCGCCGTCATCGTCGAGGCGCTGACCGACAACCGCAACCGCGCAGCCTCCGACATCCGCTCCTTCTTCACCAAGTCGGGCGGCAATCTCGGCGAAACCGGCTCGGTCGCCTTCATGTTCGATCGCACCGGCATCATCGAATACGACGCCAAGGTCGCCTCCGACGACGCCATGCTGGATGCCGCAATCGAGGCCGGTGCCGACGACGTGGTTTCCAGCGAGGCCGGTCACGAGGTCTATGCCTCGCAGGACACCTTCCGCGAAGTCGCAAAGGCGCTGGAAGCGAAGTTCGGTGAGCCGCGCAAGGCGGCGCTGACCTGGAAGCCGCAGAACACCGTCGCGGTCGACGACGAGACCGGCGAAAAGCTGTTGAAGCTGATGGACCTGCTCAACGAGCACGACGACGTGCAGAACGTCTACGCCAATTTCGAGGTGTCCGACGCGCTGCTCGCGAAGATGGGCGGGTAAGAGCCTCGTTCATCGTCTCAAACTCTGCTGTCGTCGCCCGGCTCGACCGGGTCATCCGGCATTCCAGAGACCGTCGTTTGATCCGAGAGGCCGCGGCGTACTGGATCCCCCGCTTTCGCGGGGGATGACGAGCGCCGTGCGATGACACGCGCGGCAGGGGACGGGCGTCCGTTTGTGTTTCGTTCTCGCAGGCTAGGCGGTATCACTACCCCATGACATCGCAGCCGATTCGCTCTCCCGTCCGCATCATCGGTATCGATCCGGGTCTCCGCCGCACCGGCTGGGGCGTGATCGAGACCGAGGGCAACCGTCTGGTCTATATCGGCTGCGGCTCGGTCGAGCCGCCGGACGACCTGCCGCTGGCGAGCCGGCTGCTTGCGATCCATGAGGGGTTGGCCGCCGTGCTCGGCGACTACAGGCCGGCGGAGGCCGCCGTCGAGCAGACCTTCGTCAACAAGGACGGCGTTGCCACGCTGAAGCTCGGCCAGGCCCGCGGCGTCGCCATGCTGGCGCCCGCAATGTTCGGTATCTCAGTCGCCGAATACGCGCCGAACCAGGTCAAGAAGACCGTGGTCGGCGCCGGTCATGCCGAGAAGAACCAGATCCAGGTGATGCTGAAGATCCTGTTGCCGAAAGCCGACCCGCCATCCGCCGATGCCGCCGACGCGCTCGCGGTCGCGATCACGCATGCGCATCACCGCCAGAGCGCCGCGCTCCGGCTCAGGGTGGCGAACCTATGATCGGCAAGCTCAAGGGCCTGATCGATTCCTATGGCGAGGATTACGTGATCCTCGACGTCGGCGGCGTCGGCTATCAGGTGCATTGCGCGAGCCGTACGTTGCAGGCGTTGCCGTCGCCGGGCGGCGCGGCCGTGCTCTCGATCGAGACCTATGTCCGCGAGGACCAGATCAAGCTGTTCGGCTTCCGTTCGGATCTCGAGCGCGAGTGGTTTCGTTTGTTGCAGACCGTGCAGGGCGTCGGCGCCAAGGTCGCGCTCGCGGTGCTCAGCACGTTGCCGCCGACCGATCTCGCCAACGCCATCGCGCTGCGCGACAAGGCGGCGGTCGCGCGCACGCCCGGTGTTGGGCCGAAGGTCGCCGAACGCATCGTCAGCGAATTGAAGGACAAGGCGCCGGGCTTTGCCGATGTCGATCCCGCGGTGGTGCAGTTGTCCGGCGCGATCGACAACAACCGCGCGCCGCGCCCGGTGACGGATGCGATCTCCGCGCTGGTCAATCTCGGCTACGGCCAGCCGCAGGCCGCCGCCGCCATCGCCGCCGCCTCGCGCAGCGCCGGTGAAAGCGCCGAGACCGCCCAGCTGATCCGGCTCGGCCTGAAGGAATTGTCGAAGTGAACCCGCGCTCGATATCGTGCATCATTCGCGCTGGGCGCGTCACTGCGTTCCCTCCCCACTTGTGGGGGAGGGTTAGGGAGGGGGGTGCCACGGCGGCAGTCTTCGTGTGGCCCCCCTTCCCCAACCCCTCCCCACAAGGGGGAGGGGAGCCTAACCACCACCGACGCCGCTTGCGTTGTATTGGTCTGCGAACATGAATACGCCCTCGCGCATCGTCACGCCCGAGCGCCGCTCCGACGATGTCGGCGACACCGCGCTGCGTCCGCAATCACTGTCGGAGTTCGTCGGTCAGGCCCAGGCGCGCAAGAATCTCTCGATCTTCATCGAAGCCGCCAAGAAGCGCGGCGAGGCGCTCGATCACGTGCTGTTCGTCGGTCCCCCGGGCCTCGGCAAGACCACGCTGGCGCAGATCGTCGCGCGCGAGCTCGGTGTCGGCTTCCGTGCCACTTCCGGTCCTGTGATCGCGAAGGCCGGCGATCTCGCGGCGTTGCTGACAAATCTCGAAGAGCGCGACGTGCTGTTCATCGACGAGATCCATCGCCTGAGCCCGGCGGTCGAGGAGGTGCTCTATCCCGCGATGGAGGATTTTCAGCTCGATTTGATCATCGGCGAAGGCCCAGCGGCGCGCTCGGTGAAGATCGAGCTGTCGAAATTCACTCTCGTCGGCGCGACGACGCGCGCGGGCCTGCTTACCAATCCGCTGCGCGATCGCTTCGGCATTCCGATCCGGCTCAATTTCTACACGGTGGAAGAGCTCGAGAAGATCGTCACCCGCGGCGCCCGCGTGCTGAACATCGGCATGAGCCCCGATGGTGCCAACGAGATCGCGCGCCGCGCCCGCGGCACACCGCGCATCGCCGGCCGCCTGCTGCGCCGCGTGCGCGACTTTGCGTCTGCCGCGGATGCCGACGCCATCGATCGCGGCATCGCCGACCGTGCGCTGAGCGCGCTCGAGGTCGACAGCGCCGGGTTGGACGCGATGGACCGGCGCTATCTCACCACTATCGCCTTGAACTATGGCGGCGGTCCGGTCGGCGTCGAGACCATGGCGGCGGCACTGTCTGAGCCGCGCGATGCGATCGAAGACATCATCGAGCCCTATTTGATCCAGTGCGGCTATTTGCAGCGCACCCCGCGCGGAAGACTGCTGACCTCGCATGCCTTCCGCCATCTCGGCCTCGCCGAACCGAACCGCGATCCCTCGCAGTTCGGCCTGTTCGGCGGCAATGACGACGAGGACTGAACTCCTCGCTCTCGAAGACGTGAACAGACGTGTTGACGCAGCGCATCGTGCTGCGCGGTAACCTTGCCCGCTAACCATTGCGACGTCTCTGCAGGCCGTCTGCACAAACGCGGCCCAATTTCGCTCCAATCAAAGGGCCTATGATCGTCTGGAGCGTCTTCCAGGAAGCGCCAGGCATCACCGATCAAACGTCCATGATTTCACGCCGACATTTTCTGCGCACCGCCGGCGGATTGACCGCCGTCACCGCTTCGACCGCGGCCTATGGCCTGAGCGAGCCGGTCGTCCGGCTCACGCTGACGCGTTACGATCTGTCGCCGCGGCAATGGCCTTCGGACTTTCCGCTCAAGATCGTCGCGCTCGCCGACATTCATGCCTGCGATCCCTGGATGTCGCTCGATCGCATCGCAGAGATCGTTGAGCGCACCAACGCGCTGAACCCCGACATCATCGTGCTGCTCGGCGACTATGTCGCCGGGCTGCGCCACGTCACCCGCTTCATTCCGGCCTCCGAATGGGCCGCGGTGCTGAAGGATCTGAAGGCGCCGCTCGGCGTGCATGCCGTGCTCGGCAATCACGACTATTGGGAAGACAAGACGGTGCAGCGCCTGGGGCAGGGCACACCCGTCGCGCGCCGTGCGCTGGAGCGCGCCGGCATTCCGGTCTACGAGAACGACGCGGTGCGGCTCACCAAGGATAACCGTCCGTTCTGGCTCGCCGGCCTCGGCGATCAGCTCGCCTATCTGCCGGCGCGGCGCTATCGCGAGGTCCGGCGTATCGGCGTCGACGATCTCAACGCGACGCTCGCAAAAGTCACCGACGACGCGCCGGTGATCCTGCTCGCGCATGAGCCTGATGTGGCGCTCCGCGTGCCCTCGCGCGTCGCGCTGCAGCTGTCCGGCCACACCCATGGCGGCCAGATCCGGCTGCTCGGCTGGTCGCCCGCGGTGCCGGTGAAGCACGGCATGCGGCTCGCCTATGGCCACATCAAGCTGAAATGCGACGTCGTCGTCTCCGGCGGCCTCGGCTGCAGCATCATGCCGTTCCGCCTCGGCGTGCCGCCCGAGATCGTGCAGGTCACGCTCGGCGCAAAGGGGCCGGTGGTGTCCTGATCGCGCTTGCGTGATCGCGCAATTTGCGCAAAACGATTGGTCTTCCAGAGCATGATCCGGAAAAGTGTGAAGCGGTTTTCCGAAAAGATCATGCTCAAACGACAAAGCTAGAGCGCGATGACGCTTCAAGCTCAATTCATCGCGCTCTAGCGCAATCGAGGGGCCGCAATTGACCTTACCCCATATCGACGGCGCGATCCGCGATGGCCGACATCATATGCAGGTCCGTGTCTATTACGAAGACACCGATTTTTCCGGCATCGTCTACCACGCCAATTACCTGCGCTTCATGGAGCGTGGCCGCACCAATCATCTCCGATTGATGGGCGCCGAACAGAACGCACTGTTCGAGGAGGCGCAGGAGGAGACCGGCGGCTTCGCCTTCGTGGTGCGCTCGATGACGCTGGACTTCCTGAAGCCCGCGCGGATGGACGACATGCTCGACGTCGTGACCTGGCCGATCGCGGTGAAGGGCGCCTCCATCATGCTCGCGCAGGAGGT
>DASVOL010000067.1:0-2382 GCA_036383375.1 Bradyrhizobium sp.
ACCAGGATGTTCTGGACGGTTTCCTTGCCGAGGTAATGGTCGATCCGGTAGATCTGGTGCTCGTCCATCAGCTTCAGCAGTGCGGCATTCAGCGCCCTCGCCGACGCCAGATCGGTGCCGAACGGCTTTTCGATGATCAGCCGCCGCCAGGCGCCGTTCTCCTCCAGCATGCCGGTGCGACCGAGCTGCTCGCTGATCGGCAGGAAGGCGCTCGGCGGGGTCGCGAGATAGAACAGCCGGTTGCCGCCGGTGCCGCGCGCCGTTTCGAGCTTGTCGAGCCGTTCGTTCATGGCATCGAACGAAGCGGGATCGCGCGGATCGGCCTCGATCGCGGTGACGCATTCGAACAGCCGCTTCGCAATCGCCTCGTCGACAGGGCGGGTGGCGTACTTGCGCAACCCTTGCAACAGGCTGTCGGTCAGCTGCTCGCTCGACATGCCCTTGCGGACGATGCCGACGACGCAGAATTTCTCCGGCAGCAGGTTGCCGGCGGCGAGATTGTAGAGCGCCGGGACCACCAGCCGGTGTGTCAGATCACCGGTGGCGCCGAAGATGATGAAGGAGCAAGGATCGGGTTTCTTCTGCACGTGACCTTCCGCGGTTATCTTCTAGACGCGTTTTCTTTACGCGAAACCGGTGCCCACATCGCTCGAAAACGCTTTGAGTCAAGCCTTCTTCGGCGGCTCCTTGTGGCCGCCAAACCCTGCGCGCATCGCCGACAGGATCTTCTCGGCGAAGGTGTGATCCTTGCGCGAGCGGAAGCGGGTGTAGAGCGCCGCCGTCAGCACCTCGGCCGGCACGGCCTCGTCGACCGCGGCATTGACGGTCCAGCGGCCTTCGCCGGAATCCTCGACAAAGCCGGAGTAATTGTCGAGCGTGTGGTTCTGCGCCAGCGCCGAGGCGGTGAGGTCGAGCAGCCAGGACGGGATCACGCTGCCGCGCCGCCACACTTCGGCGATGTCGGCGATGTCGAGATCGAAGCGATGCTCGGGCGGGAGCGCCTCGATATTGGCGTTCTTCAGGATGTCGAAGCCTTCGGCATAGGCCTGCATCAGGCCGTATTCGATGCCGTTGTGGATCATCTTGACGAAATGCCCGGCGCCAACAGGACCAGCGTGGATATAGCCCTGCTCGATCCTGGCATCGCGGCCCTCGCGGCCGGGGGTGCGCGGGATGTCGCCGATGCCGGGCGCCAGCGTCTTGAAGATCGGATCGAGCCGGTCGACGACGGGCTTGTCGCCGCCGATCATCATGCAGTAGCCGCGCTCGATGCCCCAGATGCCGCCGCTGGTGCCGACGTCGACATAATGCAGCCCGCGCTCCCGGAGCGCCTTGCCGCGGCGGACGTCGTCCTGCCAGAAGGTGTTGCCGCCATCGATGATGACGTCGCCGGGCGACATCAACTTTGACAGCGCCTCGATGGTGGCTTCGGTGATCTTGCCGGCCGGCAGCATCACCCAGGCGGTGCGCGGCGCTTCCAGCTTGAGGACGAAATCCTCCAGCGACGAGGCGCCGGTGGCGTTGTCGGCGACAAGTGCCGCGACCGCCTTCGGGTCCTTGTCGTAGACCACTGTGGTGTGACCCTGGGTCATCAGGCGGCGGACGATGTTGCCGCCCATCCGCCCGAGGCCGATCATGCCGAGTTGCATCCTCGCCTCCGTCAGTTCAGTGCGGCCGAGATCGCGGCATCGAGTGCCGCAAGCCCGGAGGTGAGATCGCCCTTGAGATGCACGCGCAGCGCCCGCCGCCCGCGCTCGGTGAGCACGTCGAAATCGCCGCGCGCCTGCGCCGCCTTGATCACGCCGAAGCTCGCTTTCTGGCCGGGCACCGCCAGATCCTTGCTGTCGTCGGTCGTGACCTGCAGGAACACGCCGCTGTCGGGCCCGCCCTTGTAGGCCTGTCCGGTCGAATGCAGGAAGCGCGGGCCGAACTCGGCACAGGTCGCAAGGTGTTTTGCATCGCGCACCTTGAGCCGCATCGCCTGCATGGCGTCGATGGTGTCGCCGTCGCGCTCGATATAGGCGAGCAGGGCGACATAGTCGCCGCGGCCGGAGCGCGAGAGATGCGCCTTGATCCAGGAATTGAGGTCGCCATTGGCACCGGCCTTGCGCAGCTCCTCGGCGTTCTGCGCGTCGGTGTAGAGTTCGACGCCGTCCGCCGACACCACCGGCTGTTCGGCCGGCAGCGATCCGGTCTTCTCGAAGGCCGCCGTCAGCTCGCGCGTCTTGATCTTGGCGGCCTCGACGTCGGGCTGGTTGAACGGGTTGATGCCGAGGATCGAGCCTGCCACCGCGGTCGCGATCTCGAAGCGGAAGAACTCCTGGCCGATATGGTCGATCGATTTCATCACGATGCGAACCACGGGATGGCCGGCGGCCTCGA
>DASVOL010000068.1:0-14227 GCA_036383375.1 Bradyrhizobium sp.
GCGGTCATGATCTCGCGCGGTGCGAAGATGCGGCCCGCGGGCACCACCGCGGCCGGCCGGACCGCCTCGCTGATGGAATCTAACCCGCACAGGCCGCAGCCGGTCGGGCCGGCGATGTTGCGCCGCCGCTCGGCGATCCGCGCGGCCTTGTCGGGCTTGAGCCACATCCGAAGCTCGATGCCGTCATCGAGCTCAACGATGTCGAGGGTCTCGATCTCGTCCGCCGACTGCACGATGCCTTCGCTGAGGCTGAAGCCGACTGCGAAGTCGCCGAGGTCCTCGGGCGAACCCATCATCACGGCGTAGGTGCCGCCGTTATAGGTCAGCGCCAGCGGCGTCTCTTCCGGGATCAGGCGGGCGCCGTCGCTGAAGACGCCGTCGCGCCAGACCTTCCGTATCGCCTTGTGGACCGGTTCGCGCATCGCTACTCCGCGGCTTCCACCACCGGCGCGATCCGGCGGGAGTTGCGTGCCTGCTCGTCATAGGCCTTCTGCCAGTCGGACGGACCGTTCGACGGCGAGATCTGCACGGCCGTCACCTTATACTCCGGACAGTTGGTCGCCCAGTCCGAGAAATCGGTCGTGATGACGTTGGCCTGGGTGTCCGGGTGGTGGAACGTGGTGTAGACCACGCCTGGCGCCACGCGGTCGGTGATCTCGGCGCGCAACGTCGTCTCGCCGGCGCGGCTCGCCAGCCGCACCCAGTCGCCGTCGCGCACGCCGCGCAGCTCGGCGTCATGCGGGTGGATCTCGAGACGGTCCTCGGCGTGCCAGACCACGTTCTCAGTGCGGCGGGTCTGCGCACCGACATTGTACTGGCTGAGGATGCGGCCGGTGGTGAGCAGCAGCGGATAGCGCGGGCCGGTGCGCTCGTCGGTCGCGACATATTCGGTGACGATGAACTTGCCCTTGCCGCGCACGAAGCCGCCGATATGCATGATCGGCGTGCCCTCAGGCGCCTTCTCGTTGCACGGCCACTGCACCGAGCCGAGCTCGTCGAGCTTGGCGTAGGAGACGCCGGTAAAGGTCGGCGTCAGCGCAGCGATCTCGTCCATGATCTCCGACGGATGGTTGTAGTGCATCTCGAAACCCATCGCCTTGGCGAGCAGGATCGTCACTTCCCAGTCGGCGTAGCCATTGCGCGGCGTCATCACCTTGCGGACGCGCTGGATGCGGCGTTCGGCGTTGGTGAAGGTACCGTCCTTCTCGAGGAAGGTCGAGCCGGGCAGGAAGACGTGGGCGTAGTTCGCGGTCTCGTTCAGGAAGAGATCGTGAACGATGACGCATTCCATTGCCGACAGCGCCGCCACCACATGCTTGGTGTTCGGATCGGATTGCAGGATGTCCTCGCCCTGCACGTAGAGCCCCATGAAGCTGCCTTCGATCGCGGCATCGAACATGTTGGGGATGCGCAGGCCCGGCTCCTTGTTGAGCTTGACGTTCCACATCGCTTCGAACTGCTCGCGCACGGCGTCGCCGGAGATATGGCGATAGCCGGGCAGCTCGTGCGGGAACGAGCCCATGTCGCAGGAGCCCTGCACGTTGTTCTGGCCGCGCAGCGGGTTCACGCCGACGCCGGGCCGACCGATATTGCCGGTCACCATCGCAAGGTTGGCGATCGCGATCACCGTGGTCGAGCCCTGGCTGTGCTCGGTGACGCCGAGCCCGTAATAGATCGCGCCGTTGCCGCCGGTGGCATAGATCCGCGCCGCCTCGCGCAGAGCCTTGGGATCGACGCCGGTCATGATCGCGGTCGCTTCGGGGCTGTATTTCTCCTGGGCGACGAAGGCCGCCCATTCCTCGAACTCGCTCCAATCGCAGCGTTCGCGCACGAAGCTCTCGTTGACGAGCCCTTCGGTGACGATGACGTGGGCGAGCGCCGTGACCACCGCGACGTTGGTACCGGGCATCAGCGGCAGATGCAGCGCCTTCACATGCGGCGATTCCACCATCTCGGTGCGGCGCGGATCGAGCACGATCAGCTTGGCGCCTTGGCGCAGCCGCTTCTTCAGCCGCGAGGCGAACACCGGGTGCGCCGAGGCCGGGTTGGCACCGATGATCATCACGACGTCGGTGTCCTCAACCGAATCGAAATCCTGCGTGCCGGCGGAGGTGCCAAAGGTCTGCGACAGACCGTAGCCGGTCGGCGAATGACAGACGCGGGCGCAGGTGTCGACGTTGTTGTTGCCGAAGCCGCCGCGGATCAGCTTCTGTACCAGGTAGGTCTCTTCATTGGTGCAGCGCGACGAGGTGATGCCACCGACCGCGTCGCGGCCGTACTTCTGCTGGATGGCCTTGAATTTGGCGGCGGCGAAGTTGAACGCCTCGTCCCACGATACTTCCTGCCAGGGATCCTCGATCCGCTCGCGGATCATCGGCTTCAGGATGCGCTCCTTGTGGGTGGTGTAGCCCCAGGCGAAGCGGCCCTTGACGCAGGAATGGCCGCGATTGGCCTTGCCGTCCTTCCACGGCACCATGCGCACCACTTCCTCGCCGCGCATCTCGGCCTTGAAGGCGCAGCCGACGCCGCAATAGGCGCAGGTGGTGACCACGGAGTGCTCGGGCTGGCCGATCTCGATCACGGATTTTTCGGTCAGCGTCGCGGTCGGGCAGGCCTGCACGCAGGCGCCGCAGGACACGCATTCCGAGCCGAGGAAGCTCTCGCTCATGCCGGGCGAGACACGGCTGTCGAAGCCGCGGCCGGAAATCGTCAGCGCGAAGGTGCCTTGCACTTCTTCGCAGGCGCGGACGCAGCGCGAGCAGACGATGCACTTCGAGGGATCGTAGGTGAAGTACGGATTGGATTCGTCCTTCGGCATCCAGTTGTCGTTTTCGCAGCCGTGCGATTTGGCGAAGACGTGGTTCTCGCCTTCATAGCCGTAGCGCACGTCGCGCAGGCCGACGGCGCCCGCCATGTCCTGCAATTCGCAGTCGCCGTTCGCGGCGCAGGTCAAGCAGTCCAGCGGATGGTCGGAGATGTAGAGCTCCATCACGCCCTTGCGCAGCTTCTTCAGCCGATCGCTCTGGGTGTGCACGACGAGGCCCGGCATGACAGGCGTGGTGCAGGAGGCGGGCGTGCCGGCGCGGCCCTCGATCTCGACCAGGCAGAGCCGGCAGGAGCCGAAGGCGTCGACCATGTCGGTCGCGCAGAGTTTTGGGATCTGGGTGCCGGCCTCCATCGCCGCGCGCATGATCGAGGTGCCCTCGGGCACCGTGATCTGATTGCCGTCGATGGTCAGCGTGACCATCGCCTCGGATTTGGACTTGGGCGTGCCGAAATCGATTTCCTGGATCAGCGACATCGTGATTTCCTGTTATTCCGCGGCCTGCAGGTGGGCCGGTGCGGGGCCGAAATCTTCCCGGAAGTGTTTCAGTGCGCTCATCACCGGGTAGGGCGTGAAGCCGCCGAGTGCGCACAGCGAGCCGAATTTCATGGTGTTGCAGAGGTCTTCGATCACCGCGAGGTTTTCCCCGACGCGCTCGCCGTTGATGATCTTGTTGATGGTCTCGACGCCACGGGTCGAGCCGATCCGGCACGGCGTGCACTTGCCGCAGGATTCGACAGCGCAGAATTCCATCGCAAAGCGCGCCTGTTTGACCATGTCGACGGTGTCGTCGAACACCACGATGCCGCCATGGCCGATCAGGCCGTCGCGCGCGGCAAACGCCTCATAGTCGAACGGCGTGTCGAACAGCGCGCGGGGGAAATAGGCCCCGAGCGGACCGCCGACCTGCACCGCGCGCACCTCGCGTCCGGTGAAAGTGCCGCCGCCGATCTCGTCGACGAGGTCGCCGAGCGTGACGCCGAATGCGGTTTCGAACAGCCCGCCGTATCTGATGTTGCCGGCGAGCTGGATCGGCATCGTGCCGCGCGAGCGGCCCATGCCGAAATCGGCGTAGGCCTTGGCGCCGTTGTCGAGGATGAAGGGGATCGCCGCGAACGACAGCACGTTGTTGATCACGCTGGGGCGGCCGAACAGGCCCTTGTGCGCCGGCAGCGGCGGCTTGGCCCGCACGATGCCGCGGCGGCCCTCGAGGCTCTCCAGCAGCGAGGTCTCTTCGCCGCAGACATAGGCGCCGGCGCCGACGCGGACCTCGAGATCGAACTCATGCGTGGAGCCGCCGATGCGCTTGCCGAGGAAGCCGGCGCGGCGGGCGGCCACGATCGCCGCGTTCATCGCTTCGACCGCATGCGGATATTCCGAGCGGATGTAGATGTAGCCCTTGGTGGCGCCTACCGTGATACCCGCGATCGTCATGCCTTCGATCACGACGAAGGGGTCGCCTTCCATGATCATGCGGTCGGCAAAGGTGCCGCTGTCGCCCTCGTCGGCGTTGCAGACGATGTATTTTCGGTCGGCCTGCGCCTGCGCCACGGTCTTCCATTTGATGCCGGTCGGGAAGCCAGCGCCGCCGCGGCCGCGCAGGCCCGACGTGGTGACGTCGGCAAGGATCTGGTCGGAGCTCAGCGTCAGCGCCCGCTCCAGGCCCCTGTAGCCGCCATGGGCGCGGTAGTCGTCGACCGAGCGCGGATCGACCACGCCGCAGCGGACGAAGGTCAGTCTCGTCTGGCGTTTCAGCCAGGGAATCTCGTCCGTGACACCAAGCCGCAGGGCATGCTGGCCGTTGCCGGCCATCGCATCGAGCAGCGACGGCACGTCCGTCGGCGTCACCGGGCCGAATGCGATGCGGCCTTGCGCGGTCAAAAGCTCAACCATCGGCTCGAGCCAGCACAGCCCGCGCGAGCCGTTCCTGACGATCTCGATTGTCGCGCCGCGCGCTGCTGCGGCCTGCGCGAAGGCGAGGGCGACCTCGTCGGCGCCGACCGCGACGGCCGCGGCATCGCGGGGAACGTAAATTCGCATCGTCATCGCTGTGCCTCCGCGACCAGCGCGTCGATGCGCGCTTCATCGAGCCGGCCGACTAAGCGGCCATCCAGCATCGCCGAGGGTGCGGTGGCGCAGAGCCCGAGGCAGTAGATCGGCTCCAGGGTCACGCGCTCGTCCGCTGTGGTATTGCCTAAGGATACGCCGAGCTTGGCCTCCGCCCGCGCCGCAAGCGCATCGCCGCCGGCGGCCTGGCAGGCCTCGGCGCGGCAGAGCTTGAGGACGTGGCGTCCGGCGGGTTGCTTGCGGAAGTCGTGGTAGAAGGTGAACACGCCGTGCACCTCGGCGCGGGACAGATTGAGCGCTTCGGCGACCATCGGGATCGCAGGCTCCGGCACGTAGCCGAAGGCCTCCTGCAGCGCGTGCAGGATCACCAGCGTGGCGCCTTCCAGCCCGGCATGCTCGGCGATGATCTCCGCGCCGCGCGCCTTGTCCCAAGGTTCGTATCCCACCGTCATCCGCGCTTCTCACGATCCGTTTTTTGCTTTGCACATCAGAATTGGAATCCTTCGAAACATCAATAAAGCTGTCTCATGCGGCGATTGCGAAACGCGATTAATAGCGTTGCCGAATGGGTCGATCCGGGATTGCAATAAAGGTCTGGAATCACGCACTTCCGGGGCGCTTTGGATTTCGGGATCGCACCCCGATCGTGCTACCTATGGACGCGACGGGCCGCCGTTGGGGCGCCGTTTTCCGAAGGGGTTTGAACCTTGATCGACAAGCTGGAACTTCTGCTGGCGCTGGCCAAGGAACGGCATTTCGGCCGCGCTGCGGAGGCCTGCGGGGTCACCCAGCCGACCATGTCGACCAGCCTCAAGCAGCTCGAGGAAATCCTCGGCGTCATGCTGGTGCAGCGCGGATCGCGCTTCCAGGGGTTCACGCCGGAGGGCGAGCGGACGCTGGACTGGGCGCGGCGCATCGTCGGCGATGCGCGGGCGATGAAGCAGGAGATCAACAGCCTCAAGGACAAGCTGTCGGGCGAGATCCGGATCGCGGCGATCCCGACCGCGCTCGGCATGGTGGCCTCGCTCACCACGCCGTACCGGGCGCGCCATCCCGATGTGCGGTTTCGCATCCAGTCGTGCACGTCGGCCGACGTGCTCGGCCTGCTTGAAAATCTCGAGGTCGATGCCGGGCTGACCTACATCGAGAACGAGCCGATCGGCAAGGTCCGCACCATCCCGCTCTACAACGAGAGCTATCGTCTGCTGACGGCGCCGGATGCGATGTTCGGCGATCGCAAGCAGGTGACGTGGAAGGAAGTCGGCACCGTGCCGCTGTGCCTGCTGACGCCCGACATGCAGAACCGTCGCATCATCGATCGCGCGCTGACCTCGGTCGGCGCGGAGGCGACACCGTCGCTGACGTCGAATTCACTGCTCGTGCTCTACACCCATGTAAAGACCGGGCGCTGGGCCAGCGTGATGCCGGCCAAGCTCGCCGAGACGCTCGGCCTCGCCGATGCCGTGCGCAGCATTCCGATCGTCGATCCGGTGGTGGACTACAGCGTCGGCCTCGTGATCCCGCAGCGTGATCCGATGACGCCCTTGATCGCAGCCCTGGTCCAGGTCGCGCGCGAGGTCGCGCCGAAGCTGGAGAGCGCGTAAGCGCGGCAATCGAGGCGCTTCCAAGACGGTTCCCGTTCCGACGACCGCCGGGTCTAGCCCCGCGGCGAAGCAATTGTCCTGCGCGCATGGCAGCCGTGGAACTCAGCGGCGGCTGAGCGGTTTCATTGCGGCGTCCCGGTCAGCGAGCAGGAGCTGCTTTGAATCGTCGCCAGTTACTCCACGGATCGGCCATGTTGCCGGCACTGATGCTCTTGCCGCAGCGGCAGGCCGCCGCGGCGGAAAACACGGCTGATGCTCCCTTCAACCCGTCGATGGTGAGGGAGCTCGCCCGCAATCTCGCCGGCAAGTCGTTCGAGGCGCCGGACGAGAAGTTGCCGAATGGCCTGACCGACCTGAACTACGATCAGTACCGCTCGATCCGCTTCGTACCAGAGCGCGCGCTGTGGCGCGGCGCGAGGCTGCCGTTCGAGGCGCAGTTCTTCCACCGCGGCTTCTTCTACAAGAACAAGGTCAAGATCTTCGAGGTCGCGGACGGCAAGGTCAGCGAGGTCAGCTACAGCAAGGACATGTTCTCGTTCGGTGAGACCGTGCCTGCGTTCACCGAGACCGATCTCGGCTTCGCCGGATTTCGGATCCACGCGCCGATCAATAAACCGGACTATTACGACGAGGTCTGCGTCTTCCTCGGCGCGAGCTATTTCCGCGCCGTCGCCAAGGATGAGACCTATGGCCTGTCGGCGCGCGGACTGTCGATCGATACCGGCGAGGCGAAGGGCGAGGAGTTTCCGTTCTTCAAGGCTTTCTGGCTCGAGCGGCCCGTGCCCAACGCGACATCCCTCGTGATTCACGCGTTGCTCGACAGCAAGAGCTGCGCGGCGAGCTATCGCTTCACGATCAGGCCGGGCAAGACCACGGTGTTCGATGTCGAGGCATCGCTCTATCCGCGCGCCGATCTCGAGCACGCCGGCGTTGCGCCGATGACCAGCATGTTCTTCTTCGGGCCGAACGATCGCAACGAGGTCGATGACTTCAGACCGTCGGTGCACGATTCCGACGGGCTTGCGATCTACAACGGCAGGGGCGAGAGCCTGTGGCGTCCGCTGAGCAATCCTCGCGACCTCCAGATCAGCACGTTCCAGGATATCAATCCGCACGGCTTCGGGCTGATGCAGCGGGAGAAGAATTTCTTCGCCTATCAGGACATCGAATCGAGCTTCGAGAAGCGGCCGAGCCTGTGGGTCGAGCCGATCGGCGATTGGGGCGAGGGCGCGGTCATCCTGTTCGAGATTCCGACCAAGGAGGAGATCCATGACAACATTGCCGCGTTCTGGCGGCCGAAGGCGCCGCTCAAGGCCAAGAGCGAGACCAATCTCACCTATCGCCTGCATTGGGGATCTGACGCGCCGAAGCCGCATTCGCTGGCGCGCTTCACGCGCACTGGTATCGGCGCGCATGGCGAGAACAGCAAGCTGTTCGTGCTCGACCTGTTCGGCGACAATCTGAAGGGTGTCGATCCCAGCAGCATCAAGGGCGTCGTATCGGCTGAGAAGGCCGAGATCACGAACGTCGTCACGCAGCCGAATCCGAATACGGGCGGATGGCGGCTCAGCTTCCAGTGCGCCGTCAAGAAGGATCCGATCGAGCTGCGCGCCCATCTGGCACAGGATGACAAGCCGCTTTCGGAGATTTGGGTCTATCGATGGGCGCCATAGTCACGTCGCCCCGTCCCGACGTCGCGGCAGCGGCCGAAGGCTTTCTGCCACGAGAGAGCCCGCTTGCGATGGCGGCGGCCGATCTCGACCGGCCGCCGCGCGCGGTGAGCAAGCCGGTGTCGGTCGGTGCGGGCATGTTCATGCGCCGCGCGTTCGTCCTGATGCTGACCGTCGCACTGACCGGCGCAGGCGCCTACGAGATGTACATGGTGGTCCAGGTCGGCGGCGTGACGATCATGGAGGGCATGGTGCTGGTGCTGTTCGTGGCGTTGCTCGCCTGGATCGCGTTCTCGTTCGCCTCGGCGCTGGCCGGCTTCTTCGTGCTGCTTCGGCGCAACGGGAATGCCCTGCCGATCCGCGACGATGGTCCGTTGCCACAGCTTGCGAGCCGGACCGCAGTGCTGCTCCCGACCTACAACGAGAATCCGTATCAATTGATGGCGCGCCTGCAGGCCATCTACGAGTCCATCGAAGCGACGGGACAAGCGGACAGCTTCGACTGGTTCGTGCTGAGCGATACCCGCGATCCCGACATCTGGATCGCCGAAGAACAGGCGTTCCTCGCGCTCAGCGATGCCTGCGGCGGTGGGCGGCTCTATTACCGGCATCGCGCCGACAACACCGCGCGGAAGTCCGGCAATGTCGGCGAGTGGATCACGCGATTTGGCGGCGCCTACCAGTTCATGATCGTGCTCGACGCCGACAGCCTGATGTCGGGCGACACCATCGTGCGGATGGTCCATGCCATGGAGACCAATCCGCAGGCGGCGCTGCTGCAGACGCTGCCTGTCATCGTCAACGCGCGCAGCCTGTTCAGCCGCCTGCAGCAATTTGCCGGCAGGCTCTACGGGCCGATGGTCGCCGCCGGCGTCGCATGGTGGCACGGCTCCGAGGGCAATTACTGGGGGCACAACGCCATCATCAGGATCCAGGCCTTTGCGGAGCAGGCGGGGCTGCCGGAACTCTCCGGGCGCAAGCCGTTCGGCGGGCATATCCTGAGCCACGATTTCGTCGAGGCGGCGCTGATGCGGCGCGCCGGCTGGGGCATCTACATGGCCCCGATGCTCGGCGGCAGTTTCGAGGAGGTGCCGCCGTCGCTGCTGGATTTTGCCGCGCGTGACCGGCGCTGGTGCCAGGGCAATCTGCAGCATCTCGCGGTGCTGACCACGCGCCGCCTGCACTGGATCTCGCGGCTGCATTTCATGACCGGGATCGGCTCTTACATCACCGCGCCGCTCTGGCTTGCGTTCCTGCTGCTCGGAATCCTGATCTCGTTGCAGGCGCGCTTCATTCGTCCCGAATATTTTCCGAAGGGCTTCTCGCTGTTCCCGAACTGGCCGGCGCAGGATCCCGTGCTCGCCGCGTGGGTGTTCGGCCTCACGATGGCCCTTCTGATCGTGCCGAAGCTGCTCGGCTTCATCCTGTTGCTGACACGGTCGGACATGCGCCGGCAATTCGGCGGCGGCTTCCGGGCGCTGGCAGGTGTAATCGCCGAGGTGCTGATCTCGGCGATGGTCGCACCGGTCATGATGGTGTTCCAGTCGATCGCCGTGGTCGAGATCCTGCTCGGCCGCGATGCCGGCTGGCAGACGCAGCGGCGCGACGATGGCGAGGTCGAGCGGCGGGAGCTCTATCGGAAATACGGCGTCCCGACCGCCTGCGGTGTCGCGATGGCGATCAGCGCCTGGGCGGTGTCGTTGCCGCTGCTGCTTTGGATGTCGCCGGTAATCGTTGGCCTCCTGTTCGCGATTCCGATCGGCGCGTGGACCGCCAAGCCCGCGATGCGCGCACTGTTCATGACGCCGGAGGAGGTGAGGCCACCGAGCGTGCTGGTCCGCGCCAACGAACTGGCGGCGTCACCTGCTCACGCATCGGTGCCTGCGCTGGCTGCGCTGCGGCAGGATTCCGGCCTGCTGCACCGCCATCTGTCATCGCTTCCGCCGGCGAAGCGTGGCGGTCCGGGCGAGATCGACCTTCACCTCGCGGTGGCCCGCGCGCGGATCGACGCAAGCAACAGCTTCGACGAGGCCGTCGACCACCTTACGCCGCGCGAGACGCTGGCCGTTCTCGGCGATCCGGCGTCGCTGGAGGGGCTGCTCGCCAAGTAGCGTGGTTCAGGCCGCCTCACGCAGCCTGCTCTGCACGGAGCGCGGATCGCGCGGCAGGGTGACGCGGACCACGGTGCCGACGCCGAGCTTGGAGCGCAGCTTCATCGAGCCGCCGTGCAGGTTGGTGAGCGAGCGCGCGATCGCGAGGCCCAAGCCCGAGCCCTGGTAGCTCTTGGTGAGCTGGCTCTCGACCTGCTCGAAAGGCTTGCCGAGCCGCCGCAGCGATTCCGGCGCGATGCCGATGCCGCTGTCGGCGATCAGCAGCACGATCGAGTCATCCAGCATCTGGCCGCGCACCAGCACGCGGCCGTTGTCAGGCGTGAACTTTACGGCGTTGGAGAGCAGGTTGACGATGATCTGCTTGACCGCGCGGCGGTCGGCGACGACCGAGATCGTGCTTTCGATATCCGATTCCAGTGACAGCCCCTTGTGCTCGGCGCGGCCGGAGACCACCCGCAGCGACTCGGCGAGGATACCGGAAAGGTCGAGCGGCTCCATGTCGAACTTCATGCGGCCGGCCTCGATCTTCGACATGTCGAGGATGTCGTTGATGACCTCGAGCAGGTATTTCCCCGAGGTCAGGATATCGTGGCAATATTCCGCGTACTTGTCCGAGCCGAGCGTCCCGAACAGGCCAGAGCCCATGATCTCGGAGAAGCCGATGATGGCGTTGAGCGGCGTGCGCAGCTCATGGCTCATATTGGCGAGGAATTTCGACTTCGCGGCGTTGGCGTCCTCGGCGCGGGTCTTTTCCTGCGAATACTTCTCGGCGAGGTCGGCGAGCTCGACGGCCTGGCGCTCCAGCTCGGATTGCGAGCGCTGCAGGTCGATGACGGTGGCGCGCAGGCGCAGATCGTTGTCGACCAGCTTCTGCTCGTGCGCCTTGATGCGGGTGATGTCGGTGCCGACCGAGACGTAGCCGCCGTCCTTGGTGCGGCGTTCGCTGATGTGCAGCCAGCTGCCGTCGTCGAGCTGCGCCTCGAAGGTGCGGGCGCCGGGCGCCGGCACGCCGCTCTCGTGCAGGCGGGTGCGCACCTCCGGCATGCTGCCGACCTCGATCACGGTCTCATAGGAGGTGCCGGGGCTGACGGCGCTATCCGGCAGCTTGTGCAGCCGCTGGAAGTGCGAGTTGCAGAGCACGAGGCGATCCTCGGCATCCCAGAGCACGAAGGCCTCCGGAATCGTCTCGATGGCGTCGCGCAGCCGGAGATCGGCTTCCACCGACTTCTCGGCGAGGCTCTTCTGTTCGGTGATGTCGACGGCGATGCCGATCAGATGCAGGCCGCTGTCGGCCGCGGCGTGGCTGAGCTCGCAGCGGACGCGCAGCCAGATCCAGTGGCCGCCGACATGGCGCATGCGGAAGCTCTGGTCGATGTGATCGATCTTGCCCGAGATCAGCTGATCGGCGATGTCGAACAGGTTGATGTCGTCGGAGTTCACCAGCGCGTTGACCTCGCCGAAGGTGAGGAGGTCGCTGCGGGTATCGAGGCCGAGCAGCGTGAACATCGACTGCGACCAGAAGATCCTGCCGCGCGACAGGTCCCAGTCCCACAATCCGCAGCGGCCGCGATTGAGTGCGGTGTCGATCCGGCCGCGCACCGCGTCGTTGATCAGGTCGCCTTCGCGGGCGCGGGTCGATTGCCAGTGGAAGGCGAAGCCGAGGATCAGCACCACGAAACTCGTGGTCGCCGACAGCGTCACCGAGAGCGCGGCGTCCGATCCCCAGATCGGCTCGTTCATCTCTTGGATGACGACGACCTGGCCGGGCAGCGACTTGACGAGCTGCGAGATCGCCAGCGCGCCGGTGCCGCCCGGCAGCGTCATGTCGCTGACCGCGCCCTGCTGGCCCGGTGCGATCAGGAGCTGTGCGGTGGAGACGATGTCGAGGACGCGGTCGTTCTCGCCGGCGCCGTCGATCGGCACGCGCGCCAGCACCCGATGGTCGGCGCTGGTGATGATGACGTGGCGGCCGTTAGCGATGCCCCAGGACGGAATGAGATCCGGCAGCAGCTCCTGCATCCGCTCGATATTGGCGAGCCGGTCGCGCCGCACCGAGGTCAGGCGGTCGAGACGCTCGGCGAGGATGTCGGAGAGCGCGGCGAGGTCGCGCTTCATCGCGCCGCGCTTCTGCCGGTTCTGGTCGATCACCTGGACGAAGGCGCCGAGGCAGATCGTGATGAGGAAGGCGATGATCAGCGTAGGAACAGCGCGGCGCAGTGCAGGCTCGGCCGTCAAGAGCCTGTGATAGGCCGGTTTCGCGATCGACTGCGCCAATCCCTTGATCGAATCGGATTGGACACAAGCGTTCGCTGCATGCGCGCGCGCCATGCCTTAGACCCCCATCTAAGCTGATGATTTACCCGGATCGGATGCTCCCCACGTCGCATCCGAATCATGATGATTTGAATCCAGATTTCCCGGGCTGTCGAGAGTCAACGATTCGTTAATGCGAAAAAATTCTTGTCCAAGAGAGAATCATCGCGCGCAAAGTGAGTCCGAAACAGGAACGGCTCCGTAGAATTACGCGCGCGTCGGTTCTGCGTGACTGATCACACGCTTCACGGTGGGGAACGCGCGGCGCAGCTTGCGTTCGATCTCGTCGACGCTTTCGTGCACCTTGATCACACTCATCGAGGGCTCGGCGCGGCAATGGAAGTTGACGACCTCGCCGGCGTCGGTGTTGCGGACCCGCACATTATGGATGTCATGGATCGCGCCGCCATCGGCAAAGCCGGTCAGCGCGGTCTTGATGGCTTCGACGCGGTCGGGCGCGGCATCGGTTCCCCACGGCAGTTCCGGCTCGAGCGGCTCGATATGGGTGTCGACCTCGACGTCCTCGCCGAAGTCCTCGCGGATCGCGCGCTCGAGCTCGTGGGCGATGTCGTGGGCGGCGTCCAGCGCCATGTCGCTGTCGACCTCGAGGTCGATGCCGACGATCAACTTGCCGCCGATGTCGTGCACCGTGACGTGGTGGATGGCGAGGCCGGAATTGCGCGCGATCACCATGATGCGCTCGCGCACGCTCTCATTATCGCGCGCCACCGGCACCGCGGTGAAGGTGAGATCGGCGTCGCCGAACGCCTTGGTCATCGCCTCTTGCGCCCGGCGCTTGATGTCCTCGACGCGGTCGATCGGGTAGGTGCGCGGCACGGCGGCGATGGCGTCGATGAAATGCGTGGCGCCGACCATGCGGACCCTTAAGCGCTCGACATCGACGACCCCAGGCACCGCCTTGATCGCCGCGGTGGCCTTTTCCAGCGCGCCTTCGGGCGCGCGGTCGAGCAGGGTCTCGACCGTCTCCCGCGCCATGCGCAGGCCGAGCAGGGCGATCATCACGGCAACCGCGATGGCGGCCGCGGCATCGCCCCACCAGAAGCCGAAGCCCGCCAGCACCAGACCGACGATGACGGCCGCGGATCCCATCACGTCGGAGGCGAAATGCAGCGCGTCGGCGGCGAGCGCCTGGCTCTTGGTGTCGCGCGCCGCGCGATGCAGCGCGCGCGCGCGCCATAGATTGACGCCGATATCGATGACCAGGACGATGAACGGAATGGCCGAGATCGACGGCGGCGGCGCGCCCTCGCGCAAATGGCTATAGGCCTGCACCAGGATGCCGCCGGCCAGCACATAGAGCAGGGCGATGATGAAGAGCGCCGAGACGCTCTCGAACTTGCCGTGGCCGTAATGATGCTCGGCGTCGGCCGGCTGGTCCGACACCCGCACCACGGCCCAGGTGATGATGGTGGCGACGAGGTCGATCGAAGAGTGCAGCGCCTCTGATATCAGCGCCAGCGATCCGATGGCGATGCCGACGACGAACTTCGCCGCGGCCATGCTGCCGCTGGCAAGAATCGAGATCGCGGCGACGGATGTCTTGGTGTTGGGTGCACTGGTGCTGGAAGAGCTCATGGACGGCGGTGTAGCAGGCCAACCGTGAACATCAAGTGTCAG
>DASVOL010000069.1:0-1509 GCA_036383375.1 Bradyrhizobium sp.
GCCATGGCGGCAACGCGCGCCGGCGTCAGTGTCAGGCGGTCGACGAACGCTGTGGTCATGCCGCCCGCGCGCGCCTCGGCGACATCTTCGGCATTGGCGGCGAGAATCGCCGGCGCATTGGCGCGGATCGCACGCTCGATCGCGGCGAGCGCCCGGTTCTTCTGCTCCGGCGGCGCCAGCGCCAGTACGCGCGCGGCGGTGCGCGCCTTGGCGGCGAGGTCGGTCATCAGGGCGGCGAGATCGGCGTTGCCGTCGATCGCCTTCAGGGGGGCGCTCATGGAAGTCCCAGTTCTTGTTTGAGCATGATCTTTTCGGAAAACCGGTGCCCACTTTTCCGGATCGTGCTCTAAGGCCATGTTCTAGCATGGCAATTGAGGGGTGGCGAGGCGCGGAACCGGCATGGCAGGTGGGCGGCCGCGCCCCGGGACGTCGGCCCAGTCGGCCAATGGCCTACTTGGCCGGGATCGCCCCGGCCGGACCGATCACGAGGTCGTCGCGGTGGATCATCTCCGACCGGCCGCTGATGCCCAGGATGGCCATCACGTCCGGCGAGGAGCGGCCCTTGATCTTCTCGGCATTCTCGGCGTCGTAGGCGACGAGGCCCCGGCCGATCTCATGGGTGTCGGGGCCGCGCACCACCACGGCATCGCCGCGGGCGAACTGGCCGTCGACCCGGATCACGCCCGCCGGCAGCAGGCTCTTGCCTGCGCGCAGTGCGGCTACGGCGCCGGCGTCGATGGTCAGGGTGCCCTTCGGCTCGAGCGAGCCGGCGATCCAGCGCTTGCGCGCGGTGACGGGATTGGCCGGCGTCAGGAACCAGGTGCAGCGGCCGCCGTCTGCGATCGCCTGCAAGGGATGCTCGATCTTGCCGGAGGCGATCAGCATGTGGGTGCCGGCGGTGGTCGCGATCTTCGCGGCCTCGATCTTGGTGGTCATGCCGCCGCGCGACAGTTCGGAGCCGGCCGAGCCGGCCATCCCCTCGATTTCCGAGGTGATGCTTTCGACCACCGGGATCAGCTTGGCATCGGGATCGACCGCAGGCGGCGCGGTATAGAGGCCGTCGATATCGGACAGCAGGATCAGCAGATCCGCGCTCGCCATGGTGGCGACGCGGGCGGCGAGGCGATCATTGTCGCCGTAGCGGATCTCGGTGGTGGCGACCGTGTCGTTCTCGTTGATCACGGGCACCGCGCCCCATTCCAGCAGCTTGGCGATGGTCGAGCGCGCATTGAGATAGCGACGGCGCTCT
Source organism: Bradyrhizobium sp. (assembly GCA_036383375.1). Taxonomy (GTDB): domain Bacteria; phylum Pseudomonadota; class Alphaproteobacteria; order Rhizobiales; family Xanthobacteraceae; genus Bradyrhizobium. The sequence goes on from DASVOL010000069.1 coordinate 1,250, forward strand.
TCGGTGTCCTGCAACGTCACCAGGATCTGCCCGGCGCCGATGCCGTGATGGCCGAGCACTTCCGACCAGGTCCGCGCCAGTGCGATCTGGCCGACCGCGGCGGCAGCCTGGCTCTCTTCGAGCTTCAGCGGGCCGCGCGGCAGCTTCAGGCGGCTGCGGCCGAGCGCGATCGAGCCCGACGACACCACCATGACCTCGCAGCCGCGCTTGTGGAGCTTTGCGATGTCGTCGACCAGCGCGGCGAGCCAGGATGCGCGGAC
>DASVOL010000070.1:0-8670 GCA_036383375.1 Bradyrhizobium sp.
CAACATCGCGCATACCGGCGCGCGGCGCGGCATCCGCGCCAATCTGGTCTATCCCGGGCTGGTCGATACGCCGAACGGCCGCGAGGCCGGCGCGGGACGGCCGTCGCGCGGCAAGAGCCAGGTTCCGTTCGGCCGCCAGGCGACGGCATGGGAGATCGCCTATGCGGTGCTGTTCTTCATGTCGGATGAAAGCGTCTACGTCACCGCGCAGACGATCGCGGTGGATAGCGGACTGAGCGGACTCTAACCGGGTTGAGCTCTGCCGCTATTCCGCGGCGAGGTTGGCCGGAACCGGGATGCCCACCTTGGGGCGCGTTCTCGCCGCGCGCCGGTTGTTCTTGCTGAAACGGCTTCCGGCCAGCAGCGAAGCGGCGGCGCGCAGCTGCTCGCGCAGCCATTGGTTGGTGGTGTCGCCTTCGGCGGTGGCGTGCCAATAGAGATAATTGACGTGCGGGCTGATCGGGAACGGGCAGGGGAAGCACTGCAACAGGCCGGGATCCTCCAGCACGGAGGCGGCGCTCTCCGACGCCGTTAGCAGCATGTTGCTGCGGCTCACGACATGGCAGGCGGTCGCGAAGTTCTGACAGGTCAGGCGCACGGTGCGCGTCAGGCCGAGCCGCTGGAACTGGAAGTCCTCGAACGACAGGCCGCTGCGCCGCGATGTCACACAGACGTGTTCGAGGCGCAGGTACGCCTTCTTGTCGAGCCGCGTGCCGAGCTCGGGATGGCCGCGCCGGGCGAACACCGCGATATGCTCGGTCAGGATCTGCTCGCGCCGCACTTCGGTCGAGAGCGGCAGCAGCGTATCGATCGCGACATCAAGCGTGCCGGCGGCAAGCTCCCGCTCCAGATTGTTGCGCTCGCTGCGCACGGTCGCGATTTCGACCAGCGGCGCGACGGTGCTGATCCGGTTGATCAGCGCGCTCAGCATCGGCGCCTCGAGATTATTGCGCAGGCCGATCACGAACCGCTTCGGCGTCTTGGCCGGATCAAAGCGATTGGTGTGGGTCAGCGTCGTCTCCAGGCCATTGAGGGCCTGGCGCACGGTGGTGATGATCTGGCGGGCCAGCGGGGTCGGCGTCATCACGTGATGGCGGCGCACGAACAGCGGATCGTTGAACATCGCGCGCAGCCGGCTCAGCGCATGGCTCACCGCGGGCTGGGTCAGATTGAGGCGGAAGCAGGCGCGGCTGACGCCGCCCTCGGTGTAAATCGCGTCGAACACGACGAACAGGTTCAGATCGATATCGCGTACATGCATGGAAATAATCAATCCGTATCCGTCGAATGCATTTGACGAATATGAGTTGGCACTCTTAAAGTCTCAAGCAAAATAATACCTGGAGGAAACGATGAGCGTGCAATCGCCATCGCGCGGCGTTGCTGTCCCTGCGGCATCATCTCGCTCGGGCTCAATGTTCGCAAAGCCGAGCCAGGAGCAGATCGTGCTCCTGATCACGATCGCGCTTCTGGTCGTGTTCGGCCTGACGCTGAACGGTTTCGCCACAGTCTCCAATCTCCTCAACCTGTTGCGCAGCATTTCCATCCTCGGCGTGCTCGGCCTCGGCATGGGGCTGATCGTGATCAGCCGCGGCATCGACCTCTCCGAGGTCGCGATCATGGCGGGTTCCTGGGCGATCGCGCTGATCTACATGCAGAACGGCATGCCTGTTTTCACGGCAGTGCTGCTGGCGCTGGCCATTGCGGTGCTGATCGGCGTCGTCAACGGCGTCATGGTCGCCTTCGTCGAGGCGCCGGCGCTGTTCGTGACGCTGGCCGCCGGCTTCGTGATCTATGGCCTCGCGTTCTGGATCGCGCCGGCCTGGGTGGTCTACGCGCCGAAGGACGCGCCGGGCCTGATGTATCTCGGCGCCGGACGGCTGTTCGGCATTCCGGTTCCGATCCTGGTGTTCGCGGTCTGCGCGATCGCGATGCACCTGTTCCTGTCGCGCACCTCGATCGGCCGCTTCATCTATTCGCAGGGCGACAATCCGGAGGCCGCGCGGCTGACCGGCATTCCGCTGCGTCCGCTGATTGTGCTGGAGCACGTCTTGGTTGCGCTGCTCGCCTGGATTGCAGGCCTGGTCTGGGTCGGCACCACCGGCAGCATGCAGATGGCGATCACGCAAGGGACAATGATCTTCGACGTCGTGCTCGTGGTCGTGATTGGCGGCATCAGCCTGATCGGCGGCCGCGGCAGCGTGTTCAGCGTGGTGGTCGGCTGCGTCCTGATCGGCACGCTGCTCAACGCCTTCACCATCATGGACGTCAACAGCGAGGTGCAGAACATCATCAAGGGCGTGGTGCTGCTGGCCGCGATCGTGCTCGACAACTGGCTGCATCCCCGCGACGAGGAGACCGCGCGGCAAGGCGACTGAAACAAGGCGACGCGCCGCGCCAATCAAGAACAAATCCAATCAATCAAAAGAATTTTGTGTGGAGGAGACGATGAAGACGACCAAGTTCTGGACGATCCTGCTCGCCGGGGTGACGCTCGCCGCGATGCCGTTCGCGGCATCGGCGCAGGAGGAAGGTACCAAGGCCGGGCGCGAGCTGCGCGCCGCCTACGACAAGTCGCTGCAGGGCAAGACCGTTGCCTATCTGCCGATCGCGCTCGGCGTGCCGCTGTCCGACGAATGGGGCCGCGTGGTGCAGGAAGAGGCTGAGTGGCGCGGCATGAAATACATCGTGCGCGACCCCAACAACAATCCCTCCGCCATGCAGCAGGCGCTGACCGCGCTGGTCGACCAGAAGCCCGACGTCCTGATCGTGCAGAATCCGAGCGTGACGCTGCTGATGAAGGATCTGAAGCGCGCCGAGGCCCAGGGCACCCATGTGATCCAGGTCAACATGGCCTCGAACTACAAGTCCGGCGCCTTTGTCGGCGTCGACTGGCGCGAGATCGGCAGGATGCTCGCCAACGAAGCCGTCAAGGCCTGCGGCACCGGCTCCGGTAAATCGGGCAAGGTGCAGATCGTGCAGGGCGAATTGACCGCAGCCGCCAGCGTCGATCAGGTCGGCGCCATCATGGATGTCCTGAACAAGGATCCCAACATCAAGGTGGTGTCGAACCAGGCGGCGAACTGGGATGCCAACACCGCGCTCAACATCACCGCGACCGTGATCCAGCAGCATCCCGATCTCTGCGCGTCGATCGGCTTCTGGGGCATCATGGAATCGGGCGCCGCGCAGGCGATCCGCAATGCCGGCAAGATCGACGATGTGAAGGTGTTCGCCTCGGGCGAGGGCTCGCAGCTCGATTGCGACCAGGTCACGTCAGGCAACTTCAGCAAGTTCCTCAGCTACAAGGCGACCGAGCAGGGCCACGACCTGATGTTCGCAGCCGAGACGCTGCTGATGTCCGGCGACAAGCCTGGCACGAAGAACCTGTCCTATTACACGCGGCCGATCTGGATCGACAAGTCGAACGCCTCGCTCGGCGGCACCTGCTTCGCGCTACCCAAGAAAAACTAACAAGGCGCGAGACAGCCGGCGCGGGGGGCATTCCCGCGCCGGCTGTATCACGGGTCAGAATCCGGAAACGTTGAAACCGGATCAGGAGTGCTTTGGCGATGTCGATGGCAGTTGATTCCTTTTCCGCCTCGGTGCGGCGGTTTTCACCCCGGCTCCTGCTGTCGGAGCTGTTGCTGAAACAGTGGTTCGAGCCGGTCGTTCCCTTCACCGTGATGATCGGGCTGTGGGCGTATTTCGCGCTCACCATTCCCGACTATGCCTCGGTGCAGAACTCGGTGTCGCTGCTGCGGCTGTTCGCCGAATTCGGCTTCGTCGCGCTCGCGATGGGCTTCTGCCTCGTTACCGGCGGCATCGACCTTTCGGTCGGCGCGATTTTCGCGCTGTGCAATTTCGCGGCGCTCTATTTCCTGCTGGTGCGCGAATGGCCGGTCGGCCTTGCGGTGCCTGCGACGCTTCTGGTCGGCGCGCTGCTCGGCAGTATCAACGGCTTCCTGATCGGCTTCCTGAAGACGCGGCCGTTCCTGACCACGCTGGTGACGCTGATCATCCTGCGCGCCTCGGTCAATCTGCTCAACACCAGCTATGCGCAGGTGTTCGCGACCAATTCGGTCGAGAGCGACGCCTGGGATTTCATCGGCGGCGGCAGCGTGCTCGGCATTCCCGTCAATGCCGCGACGCTGTTCGTGGTGCTTTTGATCTGCCACATCTTTCTGTCGCGCTCGCGCTATGGCTGGCATCTCACCGCGATCGGCGCCAGCCGCAAGGCGGCGCGTCATGCCGGCATCCGCGTCCGGTTGATGCTGTTCATGACCTATGTGCTGTCGGGCACGCTGTGCGCGGCGAGCGGCATCTTCTACGCAGCACGTCAGGCCTCGACGGATTCCACCACCGGCGTCGGCTGGGAATTCCAGGCGCTCACCGCCGTCGTGCTCGGCGGCGTGTCGCTGGCCGGCGGCAAGGGCACGGTGTGGCGGGCGATGATCGGCGCGCTGATCATCTTCCTCTTGATCAACGGTCTCGTGCGCATGGGCATTCCGGGTTACGTCACCTCGGCGGTGACCGGCATGATCCTGCTCGCTGCGGTCGGCATCGACGTCAAATGGTCGAAGAACCGCGGCAAGGCGATCCAGAAGATCTATGTCAATCCGGCCTTCGTGCCGCTCGCCTCCGCGCCCGCGGTCCAGCCGGGCGCGGCTTCGCCCTACGCGCAGAACGACCGCCTGATCAACGCGCAGGCGATCGGCGTCGACCAGGTCGAGGGCCCCGAGGACGTCATCCTCGATCGCCAGGGGAGGCTCTACGGCTCGACCCGCGACGGCAATGTGATCCGCTTCTCGGGGCCGGACTTCAAGACCCGTGAGGTGTTCGCCCATATCGGCGGCCGGCCGCTCGGCATGCAGTTCGATCGCGACGAGAATCTGATCGTCGCGGTCGCCGGCATGGGCGTCTATGGGATCGCGCCCGACGGCCGCATCTTCAAGGTCACCGACGAGACCAACCGCACCTGGTACAAGCTGAACGACGACAGCCGCCTGCGCATGGCCGACGATCTCGACATCGCGCCCGACGGCAAGATCTATTTCAGCGACTGCACCACGCGCTACGAGATGACCACCAACACCCTCGACATCCTCGAGGGCCGGCCGAACGGCCGCGTGGTCTGCTACGATCCTGCGACCAAGACCACGCGCACGGTGATCAACCACTTCTATTTCCCGAACGGGATCTGCGTCTCCCATGACGGAAAGTCGATCCTGATTGCATCGACCTCGCTGTGCAAGGTGTTCCGCCACTGGATCGACGGCCCGAACAAGGGCAAGACCGAAGTGCTGATGGACGAGTTGCCCGGCAACCCCGACAACATCAACCGCGCTTCCGACGGCACGTATTGGCTGGCACTGGTCGGCATCCGCACACCGACCTTCGACCTTGCCGCGCGGAAGCCCGGCTTCCGCCTGCGCATGGTCAAGCAGGTGCCGACCGACGAGTGGCTGGCGCCCGCGCTCAACCACGGCTGCGTGCTGAAGTTCAACGAAAAGGGAGAAGCCCTGGAGTCGTGGTGGGATCCGACCGGCATCTCGCATTCGACGCTGACCTCGATGCGCGAGCATCAGGGCTATCTCTATCTCGGCGGGCTGGAGAACAACCGGATCGGCCGCATCAAGCTCGATGGCGTCGACGACAGCTGGACCGGCTACGATGCCTATTGGGGCGCCAAAAGCAGGGTGGCGAAGTAATGGGATTTTTCGATCATCTGCTGCGCGATATCCGCAGCGTCATCGACCGCGATGGCGGCCAGAACGCGATCCCGCCGCTCGACGGTGCGATGAGCCCGAACGACCGGCTCGACATCGCCGTGCCGATCGGCGAGCCGCTGCCGGGCGTCGACGACGTCATCGCCGCCGCCGACGGCGCGATCTTCGTTTCTGCCGGTCGCCAGGTGTTGAAGCTCAGCGGCGCTGATTTCTCGACCCGCACGATCGTGGCCGAGTTCGAGGATGATGCCGGTGGGCTCGCGCTGCATCCGGACGGCCGCCTTTTGGTCTGCGTCGCGGGCCGGGGGCTTGCCGCCATCGATCCCGCAAAGCCCGCGCCGCGCTGGCTTGAGACCGCCGGCGGCAGCGCGCTCGCCGGGTTGTTGTCGGTGACGGCGGCGCCCGATGGCCGCATCTATGCGGTCGAAGGCAGCACCGGCCGCCGCCCAGACGAGTGGCGGCACGATCTGATGGAGAAGCGTGTCGGCGGCCGTCTGATCAGCTGCGGCGCCAGCCTCGACGATCCGCAGGTGCTGCTGCGCGATCTGCCATATCCTTATGGCGTGATGGTATCCGCCGACGGCAATAGCCTGTGGCTCACCGAGAGCTGGGCGCATCGCCTCAGCCGGTTCGCGCTCGCAGGCACCGGCCTCGGTCCGCGCGAGACCATCGCCGTCAACATGCCGGGCTATCCGGCGCGGCTGCATCCGGACGGCCATGGCGGGCTGCTGCTCGGCATGTTCGCGCGCCGCACCCATCTGATCGAGTTCGTGCTCAAGGAAGACGATTTCCGCGAGGAGATGATGGCGACGATGCCGCCCGAGTACTGGGTGGCGCCGGCGCTGGTCGGCGGCAGCGACTGCCTGGAGCCGATGCAGATCGGCAGCGTCAAGGCGCTCGGCATTCAGAAGCCATGGGCGCCGCCGCGCTCCTATGGCCTGCTCGTGCATCTCGATGCCGAGGGCGAGGCCAGCGACAGCCTGCACAGCCGCGCCGGCGGCCGCTTCCACGGCATCACCGCCGCGTGTGCTGCGCCCTCGGGCATCGTGATCGCGGCGCGCGGCGCCGGACGGCTGCTGCGCTACACGGGAGAGCTGCGATGAATGACGGTGTGACGCAGGCAGCGACCCCGACCCAGTCCGCAACCCGTGAGCCGGTGCTGCGGATCACGAGCGGCTCCAAGATCTATGGCGGTGTCCACGCCATCGAGGGGGTCAATTTCGATCTCTATCCCGGCGAGGTGCACGCGCTGGTCGGCGAGAACGGCGCCGGAAAGTCGACGCTGTGCAAGGCGATCGCGGGCGCAATCAATCTGACCTCCGGTGACTATCTGCTCGACGGCAAGCCTGCCAATTTCGAGCAGCCGCGCGACGCGCTCGATGCCGGCATCTGCATGGTCTATCAGGAGACCAGCCTGGTGCCGACCATGACCGCGGCACAGAACATCGAGCTCGGCAATGAAAAGCTGCTGACGCGCTTCCGCACGTTGAACATCCAGGCCCAGCAGCTGTTGCAGTCGCTCAATTTCCACGTCGACCCGGCAACGCCGGTGGCGCTGCTCGGCACTGCCAAGAAGCAGATGGTGGAGATCGCGCGCGCGATCTACAACAAGGCGCGCATCATCATTTTCGACGAACCGACCGCATCGCTGACGCCGGAGGAGATCGTCCACTTCTTCCATCTGGTGCGCGACCTGCGCGCCCGCGGCGTCTCGATCATCTACATCTCCCATGCGCTGGAGGAATCGCTGCAGATCGCCGACCGCATCACCGTGCTGCGCGACGGCAAGCTGGTGATCACGGCGCCCGCCAAGCAACTCACCCGCGACGCGCTGGTGCAGCACATGGTCGGGCGCGAGGTGGCGCAGGCGGTCTATGGCGGCAGAGCGAAGACCCATCAGCGCCGCGAGAAGGTGCTGACGGTCGAGAACGTCACCATGGGCATGGCGGTCAAGAACATGTCGTTCTCGGTCTATGCCGGCGAGGTGGTCGGCATCGCCGGCCTGATCGGCTCCGGCCGCACCGAGATCGCCAAGATCGTCTACGGCGCGTTGAAACGCAATCTGGTCAATGGCGGCACCATCCGGCTGCGCGGCAAGCCGATCCGCTATCGCGTGCCGCGGCAGGCGATCAATGACGGCATCGCCTACATCACCGAGGACCGCAAGGCCAACGGCTTCTTCGAGACCATGGTGGTCGACGACAACGTCTATATCGGCAGCCTCGCCACGCGGAAGGGCTGGAGCTTGCTGCTGTCGCGCGCCAAGCGCAGCAAGCTCGCCAGTTATTGGGTCGACCGGCTCAAGATCAGCGCATTGCAGCGCAAGGCCAGGATCATCGAGCTGTCAGGCGGCAACCAGCAGAAGGTGGTGCTGGCCAAGACGCTGGTGCAGGAGCCGTCGATCATCTTCTTCGACGAGCCGACGCGCGGCGTCGACGTCGGTACCATCCCGCATATCCACGGTGAAATCCGCCGGCTCGCCGACGAGGGCAAGGCGGTGGTGGTGATCTCGTCCTATCTGCCGGAGATCCTCGCCGTCTCCGACCGCATCCTGGTCGCCCGCACCGGCCGCATCGTCGCCGAGTTCGACGCGGCGGATGCGACCCAGGACAAGATCCTGTACGCCGCGGTGCACTGAGGTCGAGGCGCAGTCCGCCCTCTCCACATCGTCATTCCGGGGCTCGCGAAGCGAGAGCCCGGAATCCATTGCGCCGTGCATGATGCGGCCTGATGGATTCCGGGCTCGACGCTCCGCGTTGCCCCGGAATGACGAGTAGATGGGCGCTATCGCGTCGCGCATATGCAGACGGGGCAGCCACCGATTGAGCAACATAGTCGGTGTCGTCCCTGCGAAAGCAGGGACCCATAGCCACCGATTGCCGTTGGTTTGCGGCTCTGGGGCCGCAGCTCGTTTCAACAACACGACCCTGTGGTTATGGGT
>DASVOL010000071.1:0-5822 GCA_036383375.1 Bradyrhizobium sp.
TGCGGCGCCTCCGAGATCGCCTGGATCACGCCGGTGTCCTGCACCGGAAAGAACCCCTTGGGGATCACGACGTACAGCAGCGCCGTGAGCCCGAACGTGGCGAGCGCGATCAGCAGAACGAACGTCTGGCGGTCCAGCACCCAGTTGAGCATCCGGCCATAGATCGCGATGACGGCGTCGAAGCCTTCCCGGCTGAGCCGTTGGAAGGTGTTCTCGCGCGTCATGCTCTCCGGCTTCAGGAGTTTCGCGCAGGCCATCGGCACCAGCGTCAGCGACACCACGGCGGAGATCAGGATCGTGACCGACAGCGTGATGGCGAATTCGCGGAACAGACGGCCGACGACGTCGCCCATGAACAGCAGCGGGATCAGCACCGCGATCAGCGACACCGTCAGCGAGATGATGGTGAAGCCGATCTGCTCGGAGCCGCGCAGCGCCGCCTCGAGCGGCGACTCGCCCTCCTCGATGTAACGCGAGATGTTCTCGATCACGACAATGGCGTCGTCGACCACGAAGCCGGTCGCGATCGTCAGCGCCATGAGCGAGAGATTGTTCAGGCTGAAGCCGAACAGATACATCGCGCCCAGCGTGCCGACCAACGACAGCGGTACCGACAGGCTCGGGATCAGCGTGGCGCGGGTCGAGCGCAGGAACACGAAGATCACCAGCACGACCAGGATCACCGCGAGCGCAAGCTCGTATTCGACGTCGCGGACCGAGGCCCGGATCGTGACGGTCCGGTCGGTCAGGATGTTGAGATCGATCGCGGCCGGCAGCGTCGCCTGCAGCTGCGGCAACAGGTCCTTGATGCCCTGGACCACCGAGATCACGTTGGCGCCGGGCTGGCGCTGGATGTTGAGGATGATCGCCTGCGTCTCGTTCATCCAGGCGCCGAGCTTGTCGTTCTGCGCGCCATCAACGACGTTGCCGACGTCGCTGAGGCGGACAGGCGAGCCGTTCTTGTAGGCGATGATCAGCGAGCGGTAGTCGCTGGCGTTGCGGATCTGGTCGTTGGCGTTGATCGTGTAGGCGCGCATCGCGCCGTCGAAATTGCCCTTCGGCGTGTTGACGTTGGCGTTGCCGAGCGTGGTGCGGAGATCGTCGATGTTCAGCCCATAGGCCGCGAGCTTGCGGATGTCGGCCTGGATGCGCACCGCGGGCCGCTGGCCGCCGCTGATGCTGACGAGGCCGACGCCGGGCAGCTGCGAGATCTTCTGCGCGAGGCGCGTGTCGACGAAGTCCTGCACCTGCGTCAGCGGCATGGTCTTCGAAGTCAGGCCTAGCGTCAGGATCGGCGCGTCAGCCGGATTGACCTTGGCGTAGATCGGCGGCGCCGGCAGGTCCGACGGCAACAGATTGCCCGCGGCGTTGATCGCGGCCTGCACCTCCTGCTCGGCGACGTCGAGCGAGATCGACAGGCCGAACTGCAGCGTGATGACAGATGAACCGGCAGAGCTCACCGAGCTCATCTGGTTCAGATTCGGCATCTGGCCGAATTGCACCTCGAGCGGCGCCGTCACCGACGACGTCATCACGTCCGGGCTGGCGCCCGGATAGAAGGTCTGCACCTGGATAGTCGGATAATCGACTTCCGGCAGCGCCGCGACCGGCAGGAATCTGAACGCCAGCATGCCCGACAGCATGATGGCGATCATCATCAGGGTCGTCGCCACCGGCCGCAGGATGAATGGCCGCGACGGGTTCATTTCGTCTGCCCGTCCGCGGGACCCTTATGGTCGCCGCCCCCCGGCTTGTCGGGAGCAGCGCCGCCTCCCTTGGCGGCGCCGTTCGCCGTCCCCTTGGCTGCACCGGCCGGGTTCGCGGCATCGGCGGCGGATCGCACCACCACCTTGGCGCCCTCGCGCAGCTTGTCGGCGCCGTCGATCACGATGCGGTCGCCGGGCACAAGCCCAGAGAGCACCTCGACGCGGTCGCCGTCGGTGACGCCGATCTTCACGGGCCGCACCGAGACTGTGCTGTCGGCGTTGACGAGATAGACGAAGGTGCCGGGGACGCCGCGCTGGATGCCGGCGGTCGGCATCGTCGTGGCATCCTTGTGGGTGTCGAGCAGCAGACGGATGTTGACGAACTGGTTCGGATACAGCGTGCGCTTGTCGTTCTCGAACTGAGCGCGCAGCTTGATCGTGCCGGTGGTCGCATCGATCTGGCTGTCGAAAGTCTGCAGCGATCCCTCGGCGAGTTTGTTGGCGCCGCTGCGGTCATAGGCCGCCGTCGGCAGCACCGCGCCGTCCTTCAATCGCTTCGCGACCGCCTGCAGATTGTCCTCCGGCAGCGTGAACAGCACGCTGATCGGCTCGAGCTGCGTGATCACGACAAGGCCGTTGGTGTCGCCCGGCGTCACGTAGTTGCCGAGATCGACCTGGCGCAGTCCGACCCGCCCGTTGATCGGCGAGACGATGTGACAGTATTGCAAATTCACTTCGGCCGATTTCACCGATGCCCGGTCGGCCTCGACCGTGCCCTGATACTGCGCAACCAGCGCGACCTGGGTATCGAGCGTCTGATGCGGCACGGCGTTCTGCGTGGCGAGGTTCTGGTAGCGGGTGAGATCGACCTGGGCGCCCTTCAGCTGCGCCTCGTCGCGCGCCAGCGTGCCCTTGGCCTGCGCCAAGGTCGCCTCATAGGGACGCGAATCGATCTCGGCGATCAGGTCACCCTTCTTGACCTCATCGCCCTCCTTGAAATCGATCTTCATCAGGTAGCCGCTGATCTGGCTCCGGATCGTCACGGTCGCGAGCGACGTCACGGTGCCGAGCGCATTCAGGCTGACGCCGATATCGCCCTTGCCGACGGTCTCCGGCACGATCGACATCGGCCCGGCGTTGCGCCCGCCGCCGGCCTGCGGCGGCGCGGGCTGCTGCCGCGTCCACCACACGATGCCGGCGAGCACCGCCAGCACGACACATCCTGTCAGAAAGCCTCGCCAGCGCGACGGCCGCCCGGCTTGCTCGGGCGCCACAATCGACGGGTTCTTGATATGCTGGTCCATAAACTTGCCCACGAAGAAACACGAACGAGCTCGCGCCGCTCTATGTGTCCCTTGAAGTCCGCGCGCGCCACATCCGAGGAAGCATTTTGAACGCTTCGGTCTGACAAAGCGCGTTAAGAATCGGAAAGGAAAGTCCTCCTTCCCGGTCGGGCGCTGTTTCTCGCTGGATTGTGGCTATTTTACCCGATCATCTGTAGCCAGGGCAACACGATCAGCAACAATCCGGCAAAGTAGATTACGCCGAAGATCAGCCCGAACTTCCAGAAGTCGCCTTTGCCGATATAGCCGCTACCGTAATACATCGGCGCCGGTCCCGTCGCGTAGGGCGAGATCACCCCCATCAGCCCGAGCGAATAGACGCACAGCAGCATCAGGGTCTGCACCGACAGGCCAGGAATGCTGGAGCCGACGGCGAGCACCACCGGCAGCACGGCGGCGGTATGCGAGGTGATGCTCGAGAAGAAATAGTGGATCCAGAAGAAGAATGTGACGAGCAGGATCATCCCGACCAGCGGCGACGTCCCTGCGAGCGGCTTCGCATAACCCTCGGCCACCCATTTGATGAAGCCGATCTCGTTGAGCCCCGACGACAGCGTGAGCAGCGAGGTGAAATAGAAAAATACCTCCCACGCGCTCTTCTCGGCGACGATGTCCTCGAACGCGATCACGCCCGACAGCAGCATCAGCGAGATCACGACGAACACGACCGTGGTGGCGTTGATGAAGTTCGAGCCGAGCAGCGGCACGCTGATATTGGGATTGGAGCCGCAGATCCACAGGAACATCGCGAGCAGCACCAGCACTGCCATGATCCATTCGTGGCGCGACGGCGGTCCCATCTTGGCGAGCTCACCCTCGCTCCAGGTCACGATCTCCGGGCTCTCCTTGATCTCGGGCCGGCAGATGACGTAGCTCAGCAGCGGCACCAGCAGCAGCAAGAGGATGCCCAGCGGCGCGAAGCCGATGAACCATTGCGACCAGCCGACCTCGATATTGACGAGCTTCTTGGCGATCGAGAGCGCGGCGGCATTCGGCGCCAGCGCGGTCAGAAACAGTGAACTGGTGACGGCGGTGGTCGCAAACGCGGTCCACATCACGAAGGTGCCGATCTTGCCCGCGGTCGGTCCCGGCTCGGAGCCGTAGATGCGCGGGATGTTGCTGACGATCGGATAGACGGTGCCACCCGAGCGCGCGGTGTTGGACGGCGTCGCCGGCGCCAGCACCAGATCGGAGAATGCCACCGCATAGCCGAGCCCGATGGTGCGGCGGCCGAGCCCGCGCACCAGCAGCAGCGCCAGCCGGCGGCCGAGCCCGCTCTTGCGATAGCCGATCGAGAACACGAAGGCGCCGACGATCAGCCACACCGTGCTCTCGGAGAAGCCACCGAGCATCCAGCGCAGCGACTTGTTCGGGTCGGGCTCGACATAACCGCCGACGCCGGCGACCGTGAGGCCGATCAGGCCCACAGCGCCGACCGGCATCGATTCGAGGATCAGTCCGGTGATCACAGCGGCGAACACCGCGAAATAGTGCCACTGATTGGCGTTCAGCCCTGATGGCACCGGCACCAGATAGATCACGAGCCAGACCAGCAACGGCGCAAACGTCCGCCATGACGACTTCATGCAGCGTCCCCCTCACCTGTGTTGATTGTCAGGCGCGCAAGCCGCCATGTCCCGGGCGGCGGCGCCATCTTTTTGTGGCAATGTAGCATGGCCGCGCAGTCCGTCTCCGGAAACTGCGGCGGAATGGCGCGGCTTGTGGAGGAACCGACGCGCTTCGTCAACACGTCGCGACCCGTAGCCGGCCCCATCGCAAGACCGCCCGCGCTTTGCTATTCTCAGCGGCATGACCGCACGCGACTCCGCCTCCTCCGAGATCACGCCCGAGGTGCTGCTGCGCGCCTATGCCTGCGGCATCTTCCCGATGGCCGAGAGCGCCGACGATCCGACCCTGTTCTGGGTCGAGCCCGAATTGCGCGGCGTGATTCCATTCGACGGCTTCCGTGTCGCCTCGCGCCTCGCGCGCACCGTGCGCTCGGATGTGTTCAGCGTCACCGTCGATACCGCGTTCAAGGCCGTGATCGCCGGTTGCGCGGCGCCGCAGCCCGGCCGTGACGACACCTGGATCAACAAGCGCATCCGCGATCTCTATCTCGGGCTGCACGCGTCGGGCCATTGCCACAGCGTCGAGGTCTGGCAGGACGACAATCTGGTCGGCGGCCTCTACGGCGTCAGCCTCGGTCGCGCCTTCTTCGGCGAAAGCATGTTTCACACCACGCGCGATGCATCGAAGGTCGCGCTGGTGCATCTGGTGGCCCGGCTGATCGCAGGCGGCTTCGAACTGCTCGACACGCAATATGTGACCGAGCATCTGAAGACGTTCGGCGCGGTGGAGATTTCGCGCCGCCGCTATCGCGCGCTGCTCGACAAGGCGATCGCAGGCGCGCCGGCGGAATTCGGCAAGCTCGACGCCACGCAGCCGGTCAAGGGTGCCGACGCGCTTTCGATCATCGCCGCGCGCAATTGATCTTGCGACGCATGTCGCCCGGATGAAGCCAACGGGTCGCGCGAACGCGCGCCCGATAACAGGCTCCGCGAAATCCGGGACGACGCTATCCGCGCAGACGAAACCCGGATTTCGCTAACGCTCCATCCGGGCTACGCAGTGCCGATCAATTCCCGAACAACCCGCCGAACAGCCCGCCCGGCCGCTGCTGCTGGGGCGGCGGAGGTGGCGGCTGCTGCTGGTATTGCGGCTGCGGCTGCGGCGGCGGACGCGGCGCGGCCTGCTTCGGCGGCGCGCGCTTCTG
>DASVOL010000072.1:0-2829 GCA_036383375.1 Bradyrhizobium sp.
GCCGTGCTCGACCGCCGGCTGATCGAGAAGGCGCAGGCCGCGCTCGATCGCGGTGCGCCGGTCAAGATCGAGGAAGAGATCAACAACACCGACCGTTCCGCCGGCGCGATGCTGTCGGGCGCGGTGGCCAAGATCTACGGCCATGCCGGCCTGCCGCTCGACACCATCCATGTCGGCCTGAAGGGCACGGCGGGACAGGCGTTCGGCGCCTGGCTCGCCAAGGGCGTCACCTTCGAGCTCGAGGGTGAAGGCAACGACTATGTCGGCAAGGGCCTCTCCGGCGGCTGTATCATCGTCAAGCCGCCGAAGAACTCAGGCATCGTGCCGGAGGAATCGATCATCGTCGGCAACACCGTGATGTACGGCGCGATCGCGGGCGAGTGCTACTTCCGCGGCATCGCCGGCGAACGCTTCGCGGTGCGCAACTCCGGCGCGGTCGCGGTCGTCGAAGGCGCCGGCGATCATTGCTGCGAATACATGACCGGCGGCATCGTGGTGGTGCTCGGCAAGACCGGGCGCAACTTCGCGGCCGGCATGTCCGGCGGCATCGCCTATGTGCTGGACGAGAGCGGCGACTTCAGCAAGCTCTGCAACCTTTCGATGGTCGAGCTGGAGCCGGTGCTGTCGGAAGAGATGATCAACGCCGACACCTATCACCACTCCGGCGATCTCGAGGCACATGGCCGGGTCGACGTGTTTCAGAACCTGCTCGACTCCGACGTGGAGCGGCTGCACGTTCTGATCACGCGTCACGCCAAGCTGACCGGCTCGAAGAAGGCGGCCGAGATCCTCGCCGACTGGAAGAGCTGGCTGCCGAAATTCCGCAAGGTGATGCCGGTGGAGTACCGCCGCGCGCTGAAGGAAATGAAAGCCAACGCCGACGCCGAGCCGAAGATCGCGATCGGCGCGTAGTATCACCGGGCGTCATTCCGGGGCGCGCTATCGGCGCGAGCCCGGAATCTCGCCGAACCACTTCGAGACCTCCGGGTCTGCGTCTCGCGGCGCAGCCCGGAATGACGGACAACTGAGATGCAGGGGCATCGGGTTTCAATGGGTAAGATCACAGGTTTTCTCGAGATCGAGCGGCATGACCGCAAGTACGAGCCGGTCGCCGATCGGCTCAAGAACTTCAACGAGTTCGTGATTCCGCTGAGCGAGAAGGACACGCGCGACCAGGCCGCGCGCTGCATGAATTGCGGCATCCCCTATTGCCACGGCACCGGCTCGACCGCGCCGGGCACGCCGGGCTGCCCAGTCAACAACCAGATCCCCGATTTCAACGACCTCGTCTATCAGGGCAACTGGGAAGAGGCCTCGCGCAACCTGCACTCGACCAACAATTTCCCCGAGTTCACCGGCCGGATCTGCCCGGCGCCGTGCGAGGCGTCCTGCACGCTGAACATCGACGATAACCCGGTCACCATCAAGACCATCGAATGCGCGATCGTCGACCGCGCCTGGGACAATGGCTGGCTGAAGCCGGAGATCGCAGCCACGAAGACCGGCAAGAAGGTCGCCGTGATTGGCTCCGGCCCCGCCGGCATGGCCGCCGCGCAGCAGCTCGCGCGCGCCGGCCACGAGGTGCATGTCTACGAGAAGTTCGCCAAGGCCGGCGGCCTTCTGCGCTATGGCATTCCCGACTTCAAGATGGAGAAGGACGTCATCGATCGCCGCGTCAAGCAGATGGAAGCCGAGGGCGTCACCTTCCACTACGGCAAGGCGGTGGGCGGCTCGACGCCAGGTGCGATCGATCCGCAGGAGCTCGCCAAGCAGTATGACGCGGTGGCGCTGACCGGCGGCGCGGAAGCCCCGCGCGATCTGCCGATCCCCGGCCGCGACCTCGCCGGCATCCACTTCGCGATGGACTTCCTGCCGCAGCAGAATCGGCGCGTCTCCGGCGAGCCGCTGAACGGCGCCGCCGACATCCTGGCCGGCGGCAAGCATGTCGTCGTGATCGGCGGCGGCGACACCGGTTCGGACTGCATCGGCACCTCGTTCCGGCAAGGCGCGAAGTCGGTGACGCAGCTCGAGATCATGGCGGCGCCGCCCGAGCACGAGAACAAGGGCGTGACCTGGCCGAACTGGCCGCTGAAGATGCGGACCTCGTCGAGCCAGGCCGAAGGCGCAGTGCGCGAATTCGCGGTGCTGACGACGAAGTTCGAAGGCGTCGACGGCAAAGTGACGAAACTGCATTGCGTCAAGGTCGACGACAAGTTCAAGCCGCTGCCCGGCACCGAGTTCACGCTCGACGCCGAGCTGGTGCTGCTGGCGATGGGCTTCGTGCATCCGGTGCACGAGGGCCTGCTCAAGACGCTCGGCGTCGAGCTCGACCAGCGCGGCAATGTCCGCGCCTCCCTGCACGACTACCAGACCTCGCGCGCGAAAATCTTCTCCGCCGGCGACATGCGCCGCGGCCAGTCGCTGGTGGTCTGGGCGATCCGCGAGGGCCGCCAGTGCGCACGCTCGATCGACAGCTTCCTGATGGGCAAGACCGATCTGCCGGGGTAAGGCCCGGCCATCGGGCCAGACTGCAGCCACACACTGAACTGTCATCGCCCGCGAAAGCGGGCGATCCAGTATTCCAGAGGCGGTAGAGGCTGCAGGCGGACGAGCCGTAGCACCCGGGCACCTGGACCCATTGGGGCAACGGGAAGACTCGTTCTACTTCTTCTTCCAGGTCTGCGTCCGGCAGAACACGCTCATCGCGCAGCCGGTCAGTTCCAGCGAGGAGCCGGCAAGCTTGGCCGTGCCTGAATAGGTCTTGTCGTCCTGTGGATCCGTGATCGTGCCGGCATACGTTCCGTCACCTGCGGGTTTCATCGAACCGAT
>DASVOL010000073.1:0-2959 GCA_036383375.1 Bradyrhizobium sp.
CGAAGTCGCGCGATCTCGATGCGGCCCGGGAGCGGATCGATGCCGATCACCCGGCCGTTCGGTCCGACCAGGCCGGCGACGAATTCGGCGAGGCGGCCGGTGCCCGTCCCGATATCGAGCACATGCTCGCCGGTCCTGATCGCCAATGGCCCGATCAGGAACTTGCCGTGACGGAACTGAACCAGCCCCGCTTCATCATAGGAGCGAGCGAGCTCAGGCGTATCGTGTTCGAGGCTAATGACACCACTCATCTGCGGCGTGTCCTATCGATGATTGCAGCGCTATGTGCATTTCGGCGTGCGAGCTATGTCTTGACTCTACGTCGGCGATTGCAAGCCTGTCGATGAAATGAACTTGCATTGTTGTGTCGGAAGCCAGCATGAAGCTTGTGAGTTGATCGGCGATGATAGACGAGTGCATCCGTCGCGAAGAAAATCAGCGGGGCGTTCGTGCCGTTCTTGCGTGTCAGGCGCTTCAGTCGTTCTGGTCTCGCGCGCTGAAACGGCGGGGAAAGCGACGATCGTCGTAAATATTTCAACGGCTGCGTCGGCCACGAAGCGATCATTGCGCGCCTTGAAAAACAAAGCTGGTTTCGTTTCATTGACTGGCGATCGATCGCTTTTACGATTTGCAACGTCAAAGCGAGGCCGATCATCATGCCGCAATCCGACCCCGACAGTGTTGCCCGCGAGGCGTTGCGCCTGATCGGACCCGATCCGCAAAACTGGGTGCCCGATCTGGATGGGATCGATCACAATGTGGTCGTCGTCGGCGGCGGACAATCCGGCTCGGCGTTTGCGTTTGCGCTTCGGCGGGCAGGGATCGGGAAGGTCTCGGTGATCGACGCTGCGGCCGGCGGGGCTGAGTCCGGCGTGTGGCTGACGAGTGCGCGCATGCATAAGCTGCGGACGCCGAAGACCCTGCCGGGCCCGGAGCTTGGTCTGGCCGGTCTCGGGTTCCAGGCGTGGTACGAGGCGCGCTACGGTGCAGCCGCCTATGACGCGCTCGATCGCATTCTGCGGCTCGACTGGGCGGCCTATCTCGATTGGTACCGCAAGGTCACGAGTGTGGCGGTCCGTTACGCGACGCGGCTGGTTCGGATCGAGCCGGCGGGCGAGCATCTGCGGCTGCATCTGGAGCAAGGCGGCCTTGTCACGGTCGAGACTGCGCGAAAGCTGGTGCTTGCGACCGGCTTTGCCGGAACTGGCGGCGCCATTATTCCGAATGCGCTGCGCAATCTGCCGAAGCAAATTCATGCGCATACCTCCGAGAGGATCGACTTCAGGTCGCTGCGGGGCCGGTCAGTGGCGGTGATTGGAAGCGCCGCGTCGGCGTTCGATGCCGCTGCCGTCGCGCTGGAAGGGGGAGCGCGCGACGTCCACCTCTATGCGCGGCGCGAGACGCTGGCCTCGCTGCCGGTGATCCGGATCCGCGGCTATCCGGGCGCCTACGACAATTACGGGGCTTTGCCGGATGCCGTGCGCTGGCAGCAGGCGATCCGCTTCCGCGGCGCAGGCTCGACCCCGCCGCCGGATGCAATCTCGCGGGCCGTCGCGTTTCCCAATTTCCACCTTCATCTCGGCGCGCCGTGGCAGGCGGTGCGGCTCGATAGCGGCCGCCCCGTCGCGGTGACGCCGCAGGGCGAATTCGGGTTCGACTTTGCCATCGCCGGTACCGGATATGCCGTGGACCTCGGCGCGCAGACCGAGCTTCGCGACTTTGCCGATGAGATCCTGTTGTGGCGCGACCGCTTCACGCCGCGTGACCAAGACAGGGATGAGACGCTCGCGGCGTATCCCTATCTGGGATCGGGACATGAATATCTGGAGAAGGAGCCCGGTCGCGCGCCGTTCCTGAAGAATATCCATGTCTTCAACCCGGCCGCCTTCGTCAGCTTCGGTCTGCCGGTCGGCGATGTCCCGAGCTTCAAGCGCGATATTCCCGCTGTCGTGGCGCGGATCAGCCGCGATCTGTTCCTGAGCGACCTGGCAGCGCATGAGGCGCGTATCAATGGACCGATCGCCGACGATTTTGCTGCCGAGCTTTATGCGCCGGCGGTCTGGCGTCCACCGGAGCACGTCGCGGCCGAGTAGAGCCCACATCATCGAGCCGGTTTGCAAGCCGGATTGTTGGTCTCCGCCGTCGTTCCCGCGACCGGCGCATGGCGGAGCCTTGTCTGGGAGATCGCGGTGGGAGCACGATCATGAGCAACACGAGTGTCATCGATAACGTCATTCCGCGCACCGATATCGTCAAGCGTGCGGCGAGGCTTGGCGCGGAGATCAGGAACGTCCAGCTGTCGGGTGATCTGTCCGACGAGGTTGTCCGCGCCATCAACCAGGTGCTGCTCGAGCACAAGGTGATCTTCTTCCGCGACCAGCAGCATCTCGACGATTCCGAACAGGAACGCTTTGCGGTGCGGCTCGGCAGACTGGTGCCGCATCCGACGGTCGGCGCGATCAAGGGGACGTCCTCGATCCTGGAGCTGGACTCGGGACGCGGCGGCGGCCGGGCCGACCAATGGCACACCGACGTGACGTTCGTCGATGCCTATCCGAAGATCTCGGTGCTGCGCGGCGTGGTGATTCCGCCATATGGCGGCGACACCATCTGGTCGAATACGGCCGCGGCCTATCTCGACCTGCCGGCGCCGCTGCAGCGGCTCGCCGACGAGCTTTGGGCGGTTCACAGCAACGCCTATGACTATGCCGTCAAGGCGCGCGCAAGCGAGGCCGACCGCAAGCATTTCGATGAAGTGTTCACCGGCACGATCTACGAGACCGAGCATCCCGTGGTGCGCGTTCACCCGGAGACCGGCGAGCGCACGCTGGTGCTCGGCAATTTCGTGCAGCGCTTCGTCGGTCTGCCGAAATATGACAGCCAGAAGCTGTTCGACCTGTTCCAGTCGCACATCACGGCACCGGAGAATACCGTGCGCTGGAGCTGGAAGGCCGGCGAC
>DASVOL010000074.1:0-7196 GCA_036383375.1 Bradyrhizobium sp.
GCGGCGGTGGCCTTCAGGCGCTGCTGACACGCGCGGGCCTGCCGGAATCAACCTTCGGCGCGTTCCGCATCGCGCTCGAAGCCGGCGATGAAATCGGATTTGTCGACACGCTCGACGGCGCTGCCAGATTGCGACGCCGGATGGTTGAACGTGTCCTGACCTATTGCGAGACGGATTCGCAGGCCGCCGAGCCGCTATTGATCCTGTTGCGGCGCTTTGCGACCGAGGCGGCGCGGGAGGAAGCCCGTATGTTCTGCGACGAGGTGGCGTACGACGCCGTTCTGCCGATGCAGCACGATTTGATCGCGGCGTAGTCGTTTTCGAACCGGCCTCTCGCCCTCGCTGGCTGGCACGCAGGGGAGGATTTGGAGAAATCCAGAGCGTTTTCGGGCGAAGCATGTCCTCGGACTTGAGCCGTGGTGGATACCGGTTCGCGTAAAGAAAACGCGTCAAAACAAGAATCTGGAGTCCCGTTCGGAACGGGACTCCAGGCGGGCGAGCACACAGACAGTGTACGCAAGACGGCGATCGCTGGAGTTGGCTCCGGCGATCACGGGGACACGCGCGCTCGAAAATTGCACTTGTTCATTCATCGCGGAGACGTTTCATGGTCAAGCAGAAGCATGTGTGCGTCATCGGCGCCGGGATTTCCGGGCTCGCAGCCGGCAAGGCCTTTGCCGGTCGCGGTCACAAGGTGACCATCATCGAGCGCAGCGGCGATCTCGGCGGGGTCTGGGAACCGGCGCGCTCCTATCCTGATGTGCAGACCCAGAGCCCGAAGGAGCTCTATCGTTACACCGACAAGGCGATGCCGGAGTCTTATCCGGAATGGCCGAAGGGTCCGCAGGTCCATGCCTATTTGCGCGACTACGCGCGCAGCCATGGGCTCGACGGCGCAATGCGCTTCGACACCAGGGTCGAAGGCATGAAACGTCGCGCCGACGGCAAACCGGGCTGGACGCTCGAACTGCGCTCCACCGACGGCGCTACGGGCCACCAGGATTTCGACTTCGTCGCCATTTGCACCGGGCAGTTCAACGAGCCGCAGTCGTTGCCGCTCGCCGGCGAGGATGGCTTCAAGGCGCAGGGCGGCCACATCCTGCACTCGTCACAATACAGCGATCCCGATCTCGCCAAGGGACGCAAGGTGGTGGTGCTCGGCGGCTCGAAATCGGCGACCGACATTGCCGTGAATGCGGTCAATTCCGGCGCCAGCGAGGTCACCATCGTGTTTCGCGAGCCGGTCTGGCGGATCCCCTATTTCGTCGGCGGCCTCGTCAACTTCAAGCGCATCCTCTACATCCGCGCGCAGGAGCAGATGTTCGCAAGCTGGGGCATCGGGCCAATGGCACGCCTCGCGCATGTGGTGGCCAAACCGTTCGTCTGGGCGAACTGGCGCGGGCTCGAGAGCATGCTGAAGATGCAGCTCAAGCTCAAGCAATGCGGCATGGTGCCGAAGGAGCGGATCGAGGACGGCGTCAACTGCTCGGTGCCGATCGCGACTCCCGGCTTCTATCCGATGGTCGCCGATGGCCGGATCAAGGCCGTGCAGGGCACCTTCGATCATTATGAGGGCAACACTATCGTGATGAGCGGCGGCCAGCGTGTCGCGGCCGACGTCGCGGTGCTCGCGATCGGCTACAAGCTCGGTGTGCCGTTCCTGCCTCAGGAGTATCAGAACAAGCTGGTCGAGCCCGACGGGCAGTACCGGCTCTATCGGCTGATCGCCAATCCCGATCTGCCCGACATGGGCTTTGTCGGCTTCAATTCGAGCTTCTGCACCGTGCTGTGCGCGGATCTCGCCGCGAACTGGCTGGTGCGCTATGCCGATGGCCAGCTCGCGCGGCAGCCGAGCGCGGCCGAGATGCACGACAACATCGCGATGATGCTGAACTTCAAGCGGGTCGAGCGGCCGGCGGCGGGCGTCTATGGCGGGCTATGTGTCGCGCCGTATCACTTCAAGCATTTCGACGAGCTGCTCGCGGACATCGGCACCAAGGCGTCGCGCCGCAACCCGCTCGTCGAAAAGTTCACGCCGCCGGACGCGGACGCCTATGCGCGCTTCCTGGCGACTGCGCCTGAATATAGGGCTGCCTAATCGCGGCCGGCAGCAAGGAAGGCCTGCGCCAGGCGCTCCGGGTTGGAGAAGCACAGCTCGTGGCTGCCCGGCACCTGGACCAGGCGGAACAGCCCGAGCTTCTCCGACAGCCGCGGGTGCCAGGGCAGCCCGTGCGGCATCGCCGTGTCCTCGGTGCAGTTGACGTAGGACTTTGCAATCGGCATCTCGGCCGGATTGGTCCGCAGCGCGATCTTGTCCTGGAAAGTCTTCAGCGGGTGCGGGTTGAGCTTGTCATAGGCCCGCTGCGCCGTCTCGAGATCGGCGTCGTTGATGAAGGCCTCGCGCCAGACCGGGAAGGGCAGCACCACCGAGCCGTCGCCGCGCTCGGCATGGATGGCGTCGAACAGGCCGACATAGTGCGGCGGCACCATGTCGTTGAGGCTTTCGCCATTGTTGGGCACGAACGCATTCCAGTACACCAGCCGGCGGATGCGATTGGCGGCGGCGTCGGCAACGCCCGTGATGACCATGCCACCGTAGCTGTGGCCGACCAGCACGATGTCGTTCAGATTGTGCTCGGCGAGGTAATCCACGATCGACTGGATGGCCTCGACAAGGCCGGAGTCTTTGCGGTCGCCGGGGCGGTTGCCCTTGATGGTCGGGGTGTGGACGACGTGGCCGGCCTTGCGGATCGCAGCCGCAACCGGTTCGAATTCGGCGCCGGTATGCCAGGCGCCATGGACGAGAACATAGGTCGACATGTTGTACCTCCCTGTGTGGTTTGTGAGATCGGCCGCCGCGTCCCGGAAGGCCCGGGATACGCGCCGAGCTCAAGCAATTCCTGATGGATATTGACCCGGGGCCACGGAACGCGCTTGGCTGTAACCGAACCGGATTGGGCTCGGAGTGAACTGATGCAGCAAATCGCCGCCGCGGATCGCTCGCGCAGGCTGAGCTGGAATACCGCGGACACGCGGCCGGGCGAGCAGTTCGCCTATTATCGCGAGGCGATCTGCCAGGCCTTCATGAACCTGACGCCGGAGCCGCCGACGACGCCGGGCTTCATCGCGCGGGTCGAGACCGTTGGGCTCGGTGACGGTGCGGTCAACCGGGTCAGTTTCCCGGAGCATGTCGTGCGGCGCTCGGCCGCCGATATCGCTGCATCCAGCCGGCGCTGCTACTACCTCAATCTCAAGCTCGCCGGCCGCTGCCGCATCCAGCAGGCCGGGCGCGAGGTCAGCCTGTCGCCGGGGCAGGTCGGAATCTTCGACAGCGGGCAGCGGTTCTCGCTGCTGCACGATCGCGGCCCCGCGCTGCAGGTCGCCTCGTTCTGGGTGCCGGCCGAGGCGCTCGATGAGCGGCTACCGTCGGCGCCGGATGTCGCGCCGGCGCGGCTCTCCGATGATCCGTTCGTCGGCCATCTGATCGCCGAGACGGCGCAGGTGCTGAACAACTCGGCGCTCAGGGCGTCCGATGCGGACAATGCCCGGCTGTTCGGCGTGCTGCTCGATCTGGTCGCGCTCAGCCTGTCGCGGTCCGGTCGCGCTGGTGCTGCCGAGAGCGCGGGTCTTGCCGATGCAACCTGGCTCGCGCTGCGCAGCGCCGTCGACCGCAGGCTGCGCGAGCCCGGCCTCGCCGTAGCCGCCATCGCGGCCGGGATCGGCATCAGCGAGCGTTACGTCCACAAACTGTTCGAGCGCGCGGGGACCACGTTCGCCAGCCATGTGATGGACCGTCGCCTCGATGGCGCGGCGCGCGACCTCAGGGATACCGCGATTGCCGGGCGTGCGATCGGCGACATCGCGTTCGACTGGGGCTTCTCGGATCTGTCGCACTTCACCCGGCGCTTCCGGCATCGCTTCGGCTGCACGCCGCGCGACTGGCGCCGCGGTTGACCAACGCCTTTTTTGGAACTCATCATGCCACAGCCGTTCACCTATCAAGTCAGCCCGATGCGGGTCGTGTTCGGGACCGGGACCGTCGCGCAGCTGGCGGACGAGCTCGGCCGGCTCGGCATCCGGCGCGCGCTGGTGCTCGCAAGCCGGCGGCAGCAGGCCGAGCTAGGCGATCTCGCAAGGCTCGCCGGCGGCCGCATCGCCGGCGCATTCGACGGTGCCGTGGTGCACACGCCGGTCGCAGTCACCGAACGTGCAATGCAGATGGTCCGCGAGTTGAAGCCCGACGGCGTGGTTGCGATCGGCGCGGGCGCCGCGACCGGTCTCAGCAAGGCGATCGCGCTGCGCACCGACCTGCCGCAACTGATCGTGCCGACCAGCTATGCCGGTTCCGAGATGACGCCGGTGCTCGGTGAGACCGTCGACGGCGTCAAGACCACGCAGTCGTCGCCGAAGATATTGCCCGAAGCCGTGATCTACGACGTCAATTTGACGATCTCGATGCCGGCAAAGTTCTCCGCGATATCAGGCCTCAATGCGATCGCGCATGCGGCCGAGGCGCTGTATGCGCGGGATGGCAATCCGATCACCTCGCTGATGGCGGAGGAGGCGATTGCGAAACTCGCATCCTCGCTGCCGGAGGTGATCGCGCGGCCGCATGATCTCGATGCGCGGTCCGATGCCCTCTACGGCGCCTGGCTGTGTGCGGTCTGTCTCGGTACCGTCGGCATGGCGCTGCATCACAAGCTCTGTCATACCGTCGGCGCGCTGTTCGACCTGCCGCACGCCGAAACCCATGCGGTGCTGCTGCCGCACACCATCGCCTACAACACGCCGGCGGCGCGCGAGGCAATCGGCCGCGCCGCGCGGGCGCTGGGGGCCGCTGACGCTGCCGATGGCCTGTTCGATCTGTCGGCAAGGCTCGGTGCGCCGCGCTCGCTTGCCGAGATTGGCATGCCCGAAGACGGCATCGCAAAGGCGGCCGCACTCGCCACCAAAAATCCTTACTGGAATCCGCGGCCGATCGAGGAGCGCGCGATCTGCGACCTGCTCCGGCGCGCGTGGTCGGGCGCGCGGCCGCAGGCCGGATAGATCACACGCTGATGGCGTTGCGCGCGATCACGTCGCGATAGAACGCTGCGCTTAGTTTCGGCACCCGCGCCTGGGTCTCGAAATCGACGCGATAGAGGCCGAAGCGCTTCGCATAGCCGAAGATCCATTCGAAATTGTCCATCAGGCTCCACAGGAAATAGCCGTGGACCGGGACGCCGTCGGCGGTGGCGCGCTGCAATTGGGCGAGGTAGTTGCGCAGGAACATGATGCGGTCGAGGTCGTAGATCTGCCCATCGGGCTGCAACTTGTCTTCGCCGGAGGTGCCGTTCTCGCTGATGTAGATGCTCTTGATGTTCCACAGCTTGGCGGCAATCCGCGGCGCCCAGTAGATCGTCTCCGGCGCGATCCGCAGCCAGTCCGAACTCATATGCGGGAACGAGGCCGGCATCGGCAGCGGCTTCCAGCCGGGGGCTGAGTCGGTGGCGAGCACATAGCAGTGCGGCGCGTAGATGTTCAGCCCGACGAAATCGTTGGGTTGCGAAATGATCTTCAGCTCGTCCGCAGTGAATTTGGGCGCGTCAGCGCCGGCATATTGCAGGAAGGCTTCCGTGTACTTGCCCTCGAGGAGGACGCCGAGGAAGCCCGCATTGAGCTCGCGCGTCGCGATCTCGGTGGCGCGGATGTTCTCCGGCGTGTTGACCGCGGGCACGCAGGCGGTGATGTTCTCGGCGGGGCCGACCCGCGTGCCGACGCGGCCCTTGGCGCGGATCGCCTGCACTGCGAGGCCGTGCGCCAGCGCGACGTGGTGGCGCGCCTGGTTCACCTCGGCCGGCGGCAGCGTCAGCCCCGGCGCGTCGACGCCGAGCGCATAGCCGAAGGGCAGGAAACGCCCGACCTCGTTGAGAGTGAAGATGTTCTTGACCCGGTCGGTCAACCGCTGCGCCACGTAGCCGGCGTAGTCGCCGAACGCCTTCGACGTGTCGCGCGAGCGCCAGCCGCCGACCCGGTCTTGCAACGCCTGCGGCAGGTCCCAGTGATAGAGCGTGGCATAGGGCTCGATGCCATTCCTGAGCAGCTCGTCGACCAGGCGGTTGTAGAAGTCGAGGCCCTTCGGATTCGGCGCGCCGGTACCGTCGGGAAATACCCGCGGCCAGGCGATCGAGAAACGGTAGGCCTTGGCGCCGAGATTCTTGATGAGGCCGACGTCTTCCTTGTAGCGGTGATAGTGGTCGTTGGCGCGGTCGCCGGTCGAGCCGTCCTCGATCTTGCCCGATGTGTGGGTGAATGTGTCCCAGATCGATGGGCCGCGGCCGTCCTCATTGACCGCGCCCTCCACCTGGTAGGACGAGGTCGCGGTGCCCCAGACGAAGCCGGCCGGAAAGTTCGCGCCGTCAGGTCGCGGAGCGTGGTTCGCGGCTTGACCCGGGGTCGACAGGCCGAGCGCCGAGACGCCTGCAAGGCCCGCAAACTGCCGGCGCGAGAACTTACCGAACATTATTGTCTCCCGTAGCCAGATGCTGCGGCTCGAATTCTAGCCGTAAGTTAACCTTCCAGCCCGTGGTTGAGCAACAAGGGCCGGCAGGCCGAATTGGCGCGGCGAGCTGCGCGCCAATCGATGCGAACGATTGCGATGTCAGATGTCGCGGAGTTGTCAGTTTTGTGGCGACATGTTCTCTACTAGATTGCCTGCTACGTCCTTCCGCAATGACGTCCGAAAATCCCGAGATCCCGATGAGCTGCGCGCGATGAACAAGCCTGCGACCCATGTCCGAACCGCGCTGCTGCGTCGTCTTGCCACGGCGATCGGCTTACTGCTGACGATGGCCGCGGGCGCGCAGGCCGAGCAGACATTTTCGTTCGACAGCACCCCCGGAAAACTGCCGAAGACGGTCATCCCGTTGAGCTACGCGATCGAGCTGACGCCCGATCTCATCAGCCTCGCTCTGCCCGGCGTCGAGACCATCGACATCGAGGTGCGCGAGGCGACCGCGCAGCTGACGCTGAATGCGATCAACACGGTGTTCGCCGAGGCTACCATCGATGACGGCGCGCAGCGCGCGATGGTCGTGATCGACCCCGCCGCGCAGACCGCGACGCTGGCCTTCGCCAAGCCGGTTGCGGTGGGCCGGCACAAGCTCCGCATCGCCTTCACAGCGCAGATCAACAAATTCGGCACCGGCCTGTTCTCG
>DASVOL010000075.1:0-9687 GCA_036383375.1 Bradyrhizobium sp.
ATCGATCAATCCGCCCATGGCGCCGCCGACGAAGCCCTTGAGGCCGACCATGAAGCCCATTTCATAGTTGGCCGTGATCAGGGGCGCGAGCAGCATGCCGCTGATGGCGCTGAAGGCGGCAGCCAGCAGAAACGCGAGGCCACCGGCCTTGGCGACGGGTATGCCGCAGAACTGCGCCCCCAACCGGTTCATCGCCGATGCCTGAAGCGCCTTTCCCACCAAGGTGTACTCCGAGAAGAGATAGAGGCCGGCCATCGAGGCCAGCGCGACAACAAGGATGACGAAGCTCTGATTTGGTACGAACACCGGACCCAGCAGCGTGCCGCCGGAAGCCACCGGATCGACCGGATACGGGCTGGCGCCCCAGATCAACAGGCCTAGTCCCTGCACACTCATCGACACGCCGACCGAGATGATCACGAACACGATGGTCGACGCGTCCGGGATCGGATGCACGGTGAAGCGATAGATCAGCACGCCGATCGGCGCGACGAGCAGGAGCGCGACCAGCATCATCGCGACAACCGGCAACTGCAATGCCAGCGCGCCCTTGGCTAGCGCGACCGCCGCCATTGCAGCGAGCAACATGCCCGCGGCGAACAGCAGCGCCCCCTTCCAATCGCTGCGCCATCGCCGCGCATCGAGCACGACGCACAGCGCCAGTCCGCCGACCAGCAGATAGACCGAGCCGGGGAAGCGCCCCTGCAAGAGATCGGCAAGGGTCAACGCGCCCAGCATGACGTATTCGCCCTGCGCGATGTTCACGACGCGCGTGACCGTGAACGTCAGCACGAGGCTGAGCGCCAGCAAAGCGTAGACGAGCCCGTTGGTCAGTCCGTCGACGAGGAGAAAGAGCGCGGTATCCATCGTGCTTTATTTGGCGTCGTACAGGCGGAACTCGTCATTCTTGACGACGGCGATGAAGGTGCTTCGTGCATCCAGCCCGAGGTGGTCGCTGGGCGTGTAGTTGAAGATCCCGCCGACCCCGACGAACTCCTTGGTGGCTTCGATCTTGTTGCGCAATGCGGCGCGGAATGCCTCGACGTCGTCGGGCTTGGCCCCGCCCTTGGCCGCCTCCGCAGCTGCCTTGAGCGCGATGTTGCCGGCGTCCCAGGCCTGCCCCGGGAAGATATCGACCTTCGGGACATTGAAGCGCTTTTCATAAAGTGCAGCGAAGTCTGCGATGACCGGCTTCAGCGGATTGCTGCCGGCAAGATCGGTGTAGACCAGAACCGGCGTCGTTCCGAGCAGCGCGCCGTCGACATCCTTCTTGCCGATCGAGAGGAATGCGCTGTTTGCCGACCCGCCCGAATGATAGATCGGCCCGGTGTAGCCGACGCGCCGCAGCGCCTGCTGGACCAGCGCCGACGATGGCGGGATCGCATGGATGTAGACCGCACCCGGGCTTGCCTGACGCACCTTGAGCGCCTGCGGGGTGAAGTTGGTGTCGGTCCGGGCGAAGCGTTCGGCCGCGACGATCTCGACGCCCTTGGCTTTGGCAACGCTCTGCATCGCGACCCAGCCGCCCTCGCCGAAGGAATCTTCCAGGCCGAGAAAAGCCAGCTTTTTGGTGCCGTGCTTGATGATGTCGTCGACCAGCACCGCGATCTGCAACTGGTCGGTGCTCGGCGTCTTGAAGATCCAGTAACGGTCCTTCACCGGCTCGATCACGCTCTGCCCGAGCGCGAGCGAGATGTTCGGCACCTTGGCCTGCGTGACGACATCGAGGATCGCCATCGATGCCGGCGTGGTGCTGCAGCAGATCACGACATGCGCGCGGTCTTCCGTCACGAGCTTCCGGACGCTGTTGACCGCCTTGGTCGGGTCTGATGCATCATCATAGGTGATGAACTTGACCGTGAACGGCAGGCTCGCATCGTTCGCCAGTCGTTCCTGCAATAGATCGATGGCATTCTTCGCGGGCACGCCGAGCGCGGACGCCGGCCCCGTCATTGCAACGACAGAGCCGATGCGAAGCTCCGGTTTGTCTGCGGCGAATGCGAAACCCGGCAGAGCAAGTGCGGCAATGACCAGGGCAAGAACGTTTTTCACGATATGAGATCCCACAATGAGGCGACGGGCGGACTAATCGAGCACGTAGCTCGGCACGGATTGCATCAAGGGCGGCTTGGTCTTCTTCATGCCATGCCCGTCGAACTCCTCGACCGACATCGCCTCCTCGAACCACCGGCGAGGCGGCGGCGCGCCCCACAGGGTCTGCCGCACCGGATTGTTGAGATGCCAGCGAATCGGCTCGGCCGCCGTGTTTCCGGTCAGGTAATCGCCGGTGTAGAGCTCGAACCGGTTGCCGTCGGGATCGCGAACATAGACGAACAGCGCATTTGAAATGCCGTGCCGCGCCGGCCCGCGCTCCAGGCTGTCGGCGTAGCCGGCTCCCGCCAGCATATCGCACGCCTTGATGATCGAGAGCGGATCGCCGAGTGAGAAGCCGACGTGGTGCGCCGCGGGACCTGCGCCGGTCATGACCGCGATGTCGTGAACCGTCGACTTCCGGAACAGCCAGCTCGCCCACACCCGCTTCTCGGGCGCATCGCCCTCCGTCAACTCGGCGCAGCCGAAGCCCATCTCCTGGGTGTACCAGTCGTAGCCGGCCTGGGCGTCCGGTGTCAGCACGTTCACATGGTCGATGCGGGTCGGCGAGGCACCCCTGTGAAGGTGATAGTGCTGCACGAGCCAGGGCACGGACTCGATCTCGGCATAGTAGTCGACGATGAAACCAAGCGGATCCTGGACCCGCAACGTACGACCCTGGCCGAGCATGTCGTTGCCGGACCAGCGCGTCGGCAGGCCAAGCTGCTCGAAGCGGGACTTCATCCGATCGAGCTCGGCATCCTGAGCCACCACGAAGCCGATATGGCCGACACCGGCGCTATCGGCCTTCCGCAGCACGAAGGTATGATGCTGCTTGTCCTCGGTGCAGCGCAGATAGACCCGATTGTCGTCGCGCGCCGTTTCGTGCAGGCCAATGAGATTGACGTAGAAGTCCCTCGCCCGCTCCAGGTCCGTGGTCCGGAACTCGACGTGCCCCAGCTTCTGAATGTTGGCTATGTCCTTGATTCGACCTGCGCTCACTTCGACCCTCTCGCAAAATCCACGACGATCGTCCGCGTACCTTGCGACAACGATTGCCAGCTCGACAGGATTGCGAAAATAGGGATTGGCCCGCCGCAGTCTGTATCACGCGCTACTTAAGGCCCAGGATATTTGACCGCCCGCTCATCGGCGTGGCGTCACCGGCTCACGCCATCCGCGACGGCCGAAGATGGGGCGCCGACGTCCGGACCAGCTGATACCGGCCGCGGTGACAAAGGATCGCGCCATCTCGCCGCAGCCTCTGCATCGCGCGCGTGACGGTGATACGCGACGCGCCGATCAGGCTGGCGATCTGCTGATGCGTGAGCACGATATCGGACGCTTCCGGCTCGGAGATCTGCGACAACAGCTCGGTGATCCGGTCCTCGGGAGAGGATTGTGCGACCTGGGCGAGCCGCCCGGCCAGGGTCCGCTGCTTCAGTGCAATGGTCTGCGCGACCAGGGCGGCGAGCGCCGCATCGGATGCCATCAGCTGACAGAACTCGGCGGCCGGGATCGACACCACTTCGCTTGCCTCGAGGGCATTTGCGCTGGAAAACCGCGGCAGACCGTCGAACGCAGCGCCCTCACCGCAAAGTGCGCCGGCGCCGACGATATCGATGAGCAGCTCCTGTCCACCGCCGCCGAGCATCGTGATGCCGATCCGACCGGAGACGACCACGTAGCATTGGGTACCAAGCTCGCCCTGGCGGTAGATCGCCGTGCCCTTGGCAATTTTTCTGCGCGGCAGGCCCGGCGCGAGCTCGAGCAGGCGCTTCAGCATCGCCGACGGCACGCGCAGCGTTTCGCTCACCTCGGCGCGGCATGCGATCGACGACAGTGAATCTTTCACCGAGATGGCCTTCCTGTCTCGCAACGGGCTCTCCTTCGACGATACGTCATCGCTCGGGAAGGCGCCTCGTCAGTTGAAATATGCGGCACCGGCCGACCGCGTTGCAAGCGTCGACGGGACGCAGGATTGCCGCAGCCGACCATGCTGCCGAGATCGCGCCGCAAGGTGCTGTCTTGCGATGGTGCCACGGGCACCGCTCGATCGCTACTCAGCAAAAAGGACGACGTATTCCGCGTCGCGGACATCCCGCACGACCACGAGGCACGCGCCCGCTCAGCCAGTCGCCGACACCGCGCGCTGCACCTTGTTGCGCAGGCTCAATGTCAACTTCGCCTGCCGCCGAAAATGCGCCTGCAGCAGATCCGTCGCGCGCTTTTCGTCGCGGTCCAGCGCCGCGCGCATGATCGCTTCATGCTCGCTGTCGGCCGCGACCGCGCGCTCGGCATATTTCCAGAAGTATCGGCGATAGCGCTCCATCTGGTCGTACAATTCGTTGAAGAAGTGCAGCAGCCATGGCGATCCGCATCCCTTGCACAGCGCGATCATCATTAATCGCGACTGCGCGAGACGGGCTCAGCTCCCTCGGCCGCCTCCACCCCCTCGCCGGGGCTTGACAAAACTAATTCCATATATTGAAATTGAATTACAGATAGAAGAATTACATGGGGCGGGAATGGCGCGGCTTACGGCGTTTCAGCGCAAGGCGGATACCGACGGCCTGGATCAGGCCGGCGACGACGCGCGTGTGGTGCAGGGATTGTCGCGCGGGCTCACCGTGCTGCGGGCGTTCCGGCCCGGCGAAACCTCACTCAGCAACAGCGAGCTTGCGGCGCGCACCGGTCTTGCCAAGGCGACGATCTCGCGGCTGACGCAGACGCTGACCACGCTCGGCTACCTCTCCTATTCGCCGCGGCTCGGCCGCTACCAGCTCGGCGCCGGCGTCGTCGCGTTGTGTCACTCGCTGCTTGCCGGCATGCCGCACCGCATCGCGGCCCGTCCGCTGCTGCAGGAGATCGCCGACTTCGCCCGCGTCCCGGCCTCGCTCGGCATGCGCGATCAGTCCGAGATGGTGACGATCGAAACCGCGCGACATCCGCATATGCGCCCGATGCGCTTCGATCTCGGATCGAAGCTGCCGATCGAAACCAGCGCGATGGGACGCGCCTATCTGTTCGGCCTTCCGGCCGAGGAGCGCGAGATGCTGCTCAAGCGCCTGCGCCTGCAGCATAGCCGCGAGGAGTGGCGCGATATCCGCGCCCGCCTCGACAAGGCCTTCGAGCAGCTCGCCGAGCGCGGCTTCTGCGTATCGCTCGGCGATCGCCGCCCCGACGTGTTCGCGGTCGGCGCGCCGCTGGTGACGCCTGAAGGCATCGTGCTCGCCATCAACTGCGGCGGCATGCCGTCGGAAGTCAGCGCCGAGCGTCTCGAACATGAAATCGGTCCGCGGATCGCGCAGGCCGCAGCCCAGATTTCCGCGGAGCCGGCATCCCATGCGTGATTTCACCAAACCCGGTCGTTCCGAAGCCGTCAGCGCGCACGGCATGGTCTGCAGCTCGCATCCGGCGGCCTCGCTTGCCGGCCTCGACATGCTGCGCGCCGGCGGCAATGCGATCGACGCGGCAATCGCCGCCATCGCCGTGCAGGGCGTGGTCGAGCCGCACATGACCGGCATCGGCGGCGACTGCTTTGCGCTGTTTGCCCCGAAGGGCGGCGCACCGGTTGCGCTCGACGGCTCCGGCCGCGCGCCTCGCGCCGCAGATGCCAACTGGTACGCCGAGCGCGGCTTCAACGCCATTCCCGCGGAATCGCCGCACGCGGTCACGATCCCCGGCGCGATCGCGGCCTGGTGCACGCTCAACCGCGACCATGGCAGCAAGCCGCTTGCCGAGGTGCTGGCACCGGCCATCCGGCTCGCCGAAGACGGCATGTGCGTCACGCCGCGTGTCGCCTGGGATTGGGGACGGCAGGTCGAGAAGCTGTCGCGCGATCCCGCTGCGCGCGCCAAGTTCCTGCCCGACGGTCGCGCGCCGCGCGCCGGCGACATCTTCCGGAACCCGGCGCTCGCCGCGACCTTGCGCAGGATCGCGGATGAGGGCGCCGATGCGTTCTATCAAGACGGCGTCGCGGCGGCACTGACCCGCAAGCTCAAGGCACTCGGCGGCCTGCACGAGACCGACGATTTCGCGCAGGAGCACAGCGACTATGTCACGCCGATCAGCGCACCCTATCGCGGCTACACCGTGTATGAATGCCCGCCGGCCGGCCAGGGCCTGGCCGCGCTGATGATCCTGCGCACCATCGAAGGGCTCGCACTCGGCGATGCCGGCCATTCCGAGGCCGACCGCATCCATCTGCTCGCGGAATCCACCAAGGCGGCCTATCGGGCCCGCGACGCCTATTTCTGCGACCCCGCGCACGGGCCGACCGCGACGGACGAATTCCTGTCGGATGCGTGGGCGGCGCGAACCCGCGCACGCATCGCGCCGGACCGCGCCAGCGCGCCGGCCTATTGGGACGACGCGGAGCACAAGGACACCGTGCTGGTCACCGTGGTCGACCGCGATCTCAACGCGATCTCGCTGATCAACTCGCTGTTCGCGCCGTTCGGCAGCGGCATCTACGAGCCCGACACCGGCGTGCTGCTGCACAACCGCGGCATGGGCTTCAGCACCGACCCGAACCATCCGAGCGCGATCGCGGCCGGCAAGCGGCCGATGCACACCATCATCCCCGCTTTGCTCTATCAGGGCGACAAGCCGGTGATGCCGTTCGGCGTGATGGGCGGACACTACCAGGCGACCGGGCACGCGCATTTCATCTCGCAGATCCTGGATCGCGGCCTCGGCCTGCAGGAAGCCAGCGACCTGCCGCGCTCGTTCGCCTTCGACGGCAAGCTGTCGCTCGAGACCACCATCGCGCCGCAGGTGAAAGCCGATCTGGAGGCCCGCGGACACACGGTCGCGTGGTCCGACTTTCCGATCGGCGGCGCGCAGGCGATCTGGATCGATCGCGATCGCGGCGTGCTGATCGGCGCGTCCGATCATCGCAAGGACGGCATGGCCTTGGGCCAGTAGTGCGAACGCGGAAGACCGGACGCCGGCCCTCCGCGAACCTGATGTGCAGTCGGTAACAGTTGCGTCGATGGAGTATCGAATGGCTTTGCCAACCCAGGGAACTGTACAACGCGCCTTCGCGGAGCCGTCATCCATCGCCGAACCGGCACAGCCGACGATCCGGCTGGCCGGCGTCAACAAGGCCTATGGCGTCGGCGACGCCAGCCTGCTGGCTCTGCATGACGTCGACCTCGAAATCCGCGGCGGCGAATTCGTGGCGGTGGTCGGTCCGTCCGGCTGCGGCAAGTCGACGATGCTGCGGGTGGTGGCGGGACTGATTCCACCCGGCAGCGGCGAGGTGTGGATCGGTGACAGCCGGGTGCACGGCACGCGGCGCGACATCGGCATCGTGTTCCAGTCGCCGGTGCTGTTTCCCTGGCGCACCGTGCTGGAAAACGTGCTGTTGCCGATCGACGTGCAGAAGCTCGGCCGCGACAGCAATCTCGCGAAGGCACGCGAGCTGCTGGCCCTGGTGGGTTTGCGCGATTTCGAATCGCGTTATCCGGCGGAGCTGTCCGGCGGCATGCAGCAGCGCGTCGGCATCGCGCGGGCCCTGGTGCACGATCCGGCGATCCTCTTGATGGACGAGCCGTTCGGCGCGCTCGACGCAATGACGCGCGAGCACATGAACGTCGAGCTGCAACGGCTTTGGCAATCCCGCACCAAGACCGTTCTGTTCATCGCCCATTCGATCTCGGAAGCCGTCTTCCTCGCCGATCGCGTCGTGGTGATGACGCCGCGGCCGGGACGCATCGCCGAGGTGATCGAGATCGCGCTGCCGCGGCCGCGCAGCCTCGACATGATGAGTACCCCGCCGTTCGGCGATTACGTACGGCGCATCCGCGACCATTTCGGCGCATTGGGAGTGACCGACTGATGCAAAGCTCCGTCGATACCACGCAGAATCGCCTGCTCAGCGTTGCCCTGCTCGTCGCGGCGCTTGGAGCCTGGGAGCTCGCCGTGCGCCTGCTCGGCATTCCCTCCTTCGTGTTGCCGCCGCCATCGGCGGTGGCCGCCGGCCTATGGCGAGGATTTTCCAGCGGGCTGTACCTGCAGCACATCGCCGTGACCCTGTTCGAGGTGCTGCTCGGCTTTGCACTCGGCTGCAGCCTCGGCTTCGTGCTCGGCGTCGCGGTCGCGCTCAACCGCCACGTCGCCTACTTCCTCTACCCCTATATCGTGATGTTCCTGTCGATGCCGAAGGTGGCGCTGGCGCCGCTGATCGTGTTGTGGTTCGGGCTCGGCATGACCTCGAAGATCGTCACCGCCGCCCTGGTCTCGTTCTTTCCGCTGATGGTCAACACCATCGCCGGGCTGAACGCGGCGGATGGCGACCGGGTCGACCTGATCCGCTCGCTCGGCGGCACCGAGCGGCAGATCTTCACCATGCTGCGGCTGCCGACCGCGCTGCCGATGGTGATCGCAGGGCTCGAGATCGCCATCACGCTGTCGCTGATCGGCACCGTGGTGGCCGAATTCCTCGGCGCCGAACAGGGCCTCGGCATGCTGATGCAGAGCATGAACTTCTCCATGGATATCGCGGGTTCGTTCTCGGTGCTGATCGTGCTCGCCATCGTCGGGCTGGTGCTCAACCAGGCGCTGCTCGCAGTCCGGCATCGGGTGCTGTTCTGGGAGCGGCTCGGGCGCGGCGCGTCGAGCGCGCCGAAGGCAACGACCGCGCCGACGGCGGGCGTTACAGCCGGGGCGAAGCAGCTCACGTCCTGACAACGCCGGGCGACCGGCTGCGACCATGCAGGCCTTTCAACGGGAGAATGCCGTGAACCAACCTTGCAGACGCAATCGCCTCATCGGTGCGGTCATGATTGCCGCAGCACTCACCGGCTCCGTCACGGCCGCCTCGGCGCAGACCAAGGTCCGCGTCGGCTGGTGCACCAGCGTGCTCACGCTCGGCGTCGTGCCGTTCGCGGTGGCCATCAAGATGGGCTGGTACAAGGAGCTCGGCATCGACCTCGAGCTGGTGAACCTGCCGGGGTCCTCCGACTGCGTGCGCAATGTCGCGACCGGCGAAGTGCTGGTCGCCGTGCCGACGGTCGAGCCGGTCGCAATCCTGCGGCTGACCGGCGTCAAGACCGAGGTGTTCTATACCGCGTTCCGCCGCAACATCTTTGGCCTTGCGGTGCCCGCCAGCAGCCCCATCACCGGCTACAAGGATCTGAAGGACAAGAAGATCGGCGTGACCTCAATGGCATCGGCCGGCGTGGTCGTCGCCCGCTCGGTCGCGAGTTCGGTCGGGCTCGATCCCGACCGAGACGTCAAGATCGTCGTCTCCGGTCAGCCGGCGCAGAGCGCCGTGCTGTTGAGACGCCACGACATCGACGCCGTGTCGCAATGGGACGTGCAGTACACGCTGATGGAGCTTGCCGGCGTGCCGATGCGCCCGTTGGCGGATCGCGAACTGGAATCGTTTCCTTCCAACAGCTTCGTGGCGCGGCCCGACACGATCAAGACCAAGGGCGATGTGCTGGCGCGGCTGGTGCGCGGCTACGCCATGGGGACGCTCTATGCCGTGCGCAACCCACGCGCCGCTGCCGAAATGTACCACGCGGTCTATCCGCAGGTGGTGCCGACGGGCCTCGACGCGGTTCAGGCACTCGACCAGACCACAGC
>DASVOL010000076.1:0-13682 GCA_036383375.1 Bradyrhizobium sp.
TCGCTATGACCCGTTCGATAAATTAGCCGAACTGGTTCATCGTGTTGTGGGCGCCGCCCGCCTTGAGGGCAGCCTCACCGGCGAAGTACTCCTTGTGATCGTCGCCGATGTCGGAGCCCGCCATGTTCTGATGCTTGGCGCAGGCGATGCCCTGGCGGATTTCCGCGCGCTGCACGTTCTTGACGTAGCCAAGCATGCCCTGCTCGCCGAAATACTCCTTCGCGAGATTGTCGGTCGACAGCGCAGCCGTGTGATAGGTCGGCAGCGTGATCAGGTGGTGGAAGATGCCGGCGCGCTTGGCCGAATCCGCCTGGAAGGTACGGATACGCTCGTCGGCTTCGATCGCCAGCGGCGTCTCGTCATATTCCGGCTTCATCAGCTCGGCACGGTTGTACTTGCTGACATCCTTGCCGGCTTCCTTCATCGCGTCGTAAACCTGCCAACGGAAATTGATCGTCCAGTTGAACGACGGCGAGTTGTTGTAGGCCAGCTTCGCGTTCGGAATGACCTTGCGGATGCGATCGACCATCGAGGCGATCTGCTCGATATGCGGCTTCTCGGTCTCGATCCACAACAGGTCGGCGCCGTTCTGCAGCGAGGTGATGCAGTCGAGCACGCAGCGATCCGCACCGGTGCCGGGACGGAACTGGTAGAGGTTGCTGGGCAGACGCTTCGGACGCATCATCTTGCCGTTCTGGTTGATGATGACGTCGCCGTTGCGGGCGTTGGCAGCCGTCACTTCCTCGCAGTCGAGGAAGCTGTTGTACTGGTCGCCGAGGTCGCCGGGCTTGTGGCTCACGGCGATCTGCTGCGTCAGGCCTGCGCCGAGCGAGTCGGTGCGGGTCACGATGACGCCGTCTTCGACGCCGAGCTCGAGGAACGCGTGGCGGCAGGCGCGGATCTTCGCGATGAACACCTCGTGCGGCACGGTGACCTTGCCGTCCTGGTGGCCGCACTGCTTCTCGTCGGAGACCTGGTTCTCGATCTGCAGGGCGCAGGCGCCGGCCTCGATCATCTTCTTGGCGAGCAGGTAGGTCGCCTCGGCATTGCCGAAGCCGGCGTCGATGTCGGCGATCACAGGCACGACATGGGTCTGGAAGTTGTCGATCTTCTCGATCAGCGCCTTTTCCTTGGCCTTGTCGCCTTCCTTGCGCGCGGCATCGAGCGCGCGGAAGATGTCGTTGAGCTCGCGGGAATCCGCCTGACGCAGGAAGGTGTAGAGCTCTTCGATCAGCGCCGGCACCGAGGTCTTCTCGTGCATCGACTGGTCGGGCAGCGGGCCGAACTCGGAACGCAGCGCCGCAATCATCCAGCCGGACAGATAGAGGTAACGGCGATCGGTATTGCCGAAGTGCTTCTTGACCGAGATGAGCTTCTGCTGCGCGATGAAGCCGTGCCAGCAGCCGAGCGACTGGGTGTACTTGGTGCTGTCGGCATCATAGGCGGCCATGTCGGCGCGCATCAGCGCAGCCGTGTAGCGGGCGACGTCGAGACCGGTCTTGAAGCGGTTCTGCAGGCGCATGCGCGCCACGGCCTCGGCGGTGACGCCGTTCCAGGTGTCCTTGGTCTTGAGCAGCGCTTCGGCCGCCTCAAGCTCGCTCTGATACGAAGCCGGTCCCTGGATGGCCCGGTCGCTGATCCCGCGCGGTTGGAAGTTCATGTCCGTGATCCCTTCGGTGACGAAATAACTGGTCTCTTTGTAAGCCCAGCCCCACGGGGAGCTAGACCTGGCGCGGAAAACTTGTCATAACTTACAAGAAACCGATGTATTGTTGTAAGAATCTTACAAAGCTTGGATGAGGCGATGGTAACCTC
Organism: Bradyrhizobium sp.; assembly: GCA_036383375.1. Classification (GTDB taxonomy): domain Bacteria; phylum Pseudomonadota; class Alphaproteobacteria; order Rhizobiales; family Xanthobacteraceae; genus Bradyrhizobium. The sequence goes on from DASVOL010000076.1 coordinate 1,816, forward strand.
AAGCGCCCGTTCCGTTTTCATGGGCCCACGCCTGCGGCGGCTGCGGCGCGACCTCGGGCTGACCCAGGCCGACATGGCGGCCGACCTCGAAATCTCCGCCCCCTATGTCGCCCTGCTGGAACGCAATCAGCGACCGGTGACGGCCGACATGCTGCTTCGCCTGGCCCGCACCTACAAGATCGATCTGGCCGATCTCGCCGGGGACGGCGGCGCCGATCACACTGCGCGCATGCAGTCGGTTTTGAAGGAACCGATGTTCGCCGACATCGACATCCCCGCGCTCGAAGTCAGCGATCTCGCGGTCAGCTATCCCGGAATGACCGAGGCGTTCCTCCGCCTTTACACCGCCTATCGCGAAGAGCAGCTGGCGCTGGCGGAGCGGCGGGCGCCAGACCTCGTTGGCGGCGGGTCACATCCGGGTCAGGAGAACTTTGACGCCAACGATCCCGTTGCGGAGGTCAGGCGCTTTCTCGCCGCGCGCCGCAACAATTTCGCCAATCTCGACGATGCCGCCGAGCGTCTCGTCCACGAACCGGCCGGCCCAGCCGGATTTATCGAGCGGCTTCGCGAGCGCCACAAGCTCCAGGTCCGCTATCTGCCGCCGAGCGTCATGCTCGGTTCTGTCAGGCGCCTCGACCTGCATCGCAGGCAATTGCTGCTCGAGGACTCGCTCGATACTGCTGGCCTCAATTTCCAGCTGGCCAAGCAGCTCGCCTATCTGGAACTGGAAGGCGAGATCAGTGCGGCGGTGGAGGACGGCAAGTTCACCAGCAAGAGCGCCGAGTTGTTGGCCCGCCGCGCACTCGCGGCCTATGCCGCGGCCGCGCTCATCATGCCCTATTCCGTATTTGCCAAAGCGGTCGAGACGCGTCGTTACGATCTGGAGGCGCTGGCGCGCCAATTCGGCACCAGCTTCGAACAGATCGCGCACCGCGTCACGACGTTGCAGCGGCCGGGTCTCGAGAAGGTGCCGTTCTTCCTGATCCGGGTCGATCCGGCCGGCAACATTTCCAAGCTGCTCGATGGTGCCGGCTTTCCGTTTGCGAAGCACGGCGGCGCCTGTCCGCTGTGGTCGGTCCACGATATCTTCAAGACGCCGCGGCAGATCGTCACGCAATGGCTGGAATTGCCCGACGGGCAGCGGTTCTTTTCGATCGCGCGCACCGTGACCGCCGGCGGCGGCGCGTTCGGCGCCATCCGCGTCGAGCGGGCGATCGCGATCGGCTGCGCCGCCGAGCATGCCGGCCAGCTGATCTACACCCGCGACGGACAGGGCCCGAACGCGGATGAGCCGACCCCGATCGGCGTCGCCTGCCGGGTCTGCCATCGTCCGAGATGCGCCGCGCGGTCGGCGCCGCCGATCGGACGTGAGATCCTGCCCGACGATTTCAGAACCTCGAGCGTCCCGTTCGGCTTCTCGGCGGACTGACGCGGTCGATCAGCCCTGCGGCCGGTTCGCGTCGTACAGCACCCGCACCCGGATCGTGCCGTCAATGTCCTTCAAATCGGCCAGCAGTCCCTCGCCCTCGCCGCCGACAACGTCGGTCTCGAGCACGACATAGCCGACCTCTGGATCGGTCTGCAGGTATTGCGCCAGGATGTTGATCCCGTGCCGGGACACCGCGTCGTTGACCTGACGCATGACGCCCGGAACGTTGCGGTGAACATGGATGAAACGGGTGCCGGTCGGCCGCGCCGGCAATTGCACCTGCGGAAAATTGACCGCCCCGAAGGTCGACCCGACATCGGAATAATCGATCAGCTTGCGTGCGACCTCGCCGCCGATCCGGTCCTGCGCTTCTTCCGTCGAACCGCCGACATGCGGCGTGAGGATGACGTTGGGGAGGCCCTGCAGCGGTGAGACGAAGCGCGCCTCGTTCGACACCGGCTCGACCGGGAACACGTCGACTGCCGCACCCGCAAGCCGGCCCTCACGCAGGGCGCCCGCCAGCGCATCGAGATCGACCACGGTGCCGCGCGAGTTGTTGATCAGATAGGCCTCGGGCTTCATCAGCTGGAGCTGGGCTGCACCGATCATGTTGGCGGTGGTCGGCGTCTCCGGCACATGCAGCGAGACGACATCGCTCGCCGCGAGCAACGCGTCGAGCGATTCGGCGGGCTCGGTATTTCCGTGGCGGAGCTTGTCGGTCTGGTCGAAATAGATCACGCGCATGCCCATGGCTTCGGCGAGGTTCGACAGCTGCGAGCCGATGTTGCCGTAGCCGACGATGCCGAGCGTCTTGCCACGCACCTCACGGCTGCCTTCGGCGGACTTGTCCCAGCCGCCGGCATGCGCGGAGACCGAACGCGGAAAGATCCGGCGGAACAGCATGACGATTTCGGCGATGGTCAGCTCCGCCACGCTACGGGTGTTGGAGTATGGCGCGTTGAACACGGGGATTCCGAGCTTTCGCGCGGCGTCGAGATCCACCTGATTGGTGCCGACGGAGAAGCAGCCGACAACGAGCAATCGGTCGGCGGCTTCGAGGATCTCCGCGGTCAATTGGGTGCGCGACCGAATTCCCAGCATGTGGATGCCCGACAGCGCTTGCTTGAGCTCTTTGGGCCCCAGCGCCTTGGGCAGGCGTTGCAGCTCGGTATAGCCGTTCGCCTCGAACATCCGCACCGCGGAATCATTCACGCCCTCCAGCAGCAGCACGCGTATTTTTGTCTTGGGAAGCGACAACATCATCAAGATCCAGGCTCGTAGGCTCGGGCAGGTCATGCACGGGCGGTTTCGACGGATCAGGTGATAACATGGAAAACAATCGCGTCAGAAGCCGCCATGGGCGGCGCCCACGCGATTTCCGATGAAGCAGCCTCAATCCGCGCATCCGGGCGCATGGGCGGGAACCGATTCAGCCAAATGTCCCGGTCAATTCGCCGGCAAAAGGCTCCGCTGCGGCTGCCGGGGCATTCGAGCTCCGGCTCGCGGGCCGGAGCTCTGTCGATCCCGTTCGTACTCGGCCTCATTACCGAGGGTTACTGGCAGGGATAGCGCCGGCCGTCCTTTGCCTGGAACGTATTCGACGCCGGATCGTAGGAGCGATAGCGCTGGGCGCAAGACGCCGCGTGCTGCTGGGCGGCGGCGGCTTCCTGCTGTGCGGCGGCGTTGGCTGCACCGGCGGCGATGACGCCCCCGATCAGGCCACCGACCAGTCCGCCGACGGCAGCGCCGCCCCCGTTGTCGTAGCAATTCCCGTAACGGCACCAGACCTTCTCGGTCACGGCCGGCACTGCCGCCGCAACGCCGGCACCATGCTGCAACGGAGCCGAGATCGCGGAGGCGGAAAACATCATAACGCCGGTGGTGGCCGTCAAAACGACTTTCAAAAAGCGAGCCCTACGCATCATATCTCCTGCTTCATTGCTGTGGGCGCAGTCCGGCGCTGCGTCCCGATTTCCTCAACATGGATGGCTCGCCTGGTCTCGGACCAAACGACACCCGCATACGCGCGGCCGGTTACAATTCGCGCGTCAGCCTTGCTTCACAGATGGGCCGAATTCATTGACCGGCTGCGTTCACGACGCGGCAAAGGTTGTCGCCGACCCCCGGAGCCAATTGTCCCGGCGGCAAGATGAAGCTCGCATCGACGCGGCTGCCTTTGCCGTCCTTGCGGACGACGACTTGCAACGTTTGTGGCCGGCCGGATCCGGTGGTCTCCTGCTGAGTGGTTATCGTGCCGAGTTTCTTGTCGACGTTCACACCGACAAAGCCCTCCGCCAGAACGGCGCGGGACACCTTGTCCAGGGCGGCACCGGGATTGACCGACGGGAAGATCATCCAGGTCTTGTGCGTCATGCCCGTGACCATCGGAACGCCCGTGCTCTGGACGTGATCTGCGCAGCTATCGGCCAGCGCAGGTATGGACGAAAGAACCGTAAGCGCGACTACGCAAGTTATCCTTGTAAGCATGCTTTCATAACCCGTTTGAGTTGGTCGAAAGCATTTAGGCCAAATGGGCTATGAGTCCATGGACGGCATCGCATTCCGGATGGAGGCATTCGGATTGTGGCTAGCACCATCGATCGCGAACGCTGCGCACTCGCGCGTGCTCTCCAACGTCAGCGCGTTAGTACGAGATTGGAACTTTCGCGCAATCCAGGCGAGCAAATGGAGATCAAATGTTACCTTCGGCGCCTCGGTTGCGTGATCTGGATACCAAGTTCGGAAATCGGATATTGAAGCGAGCGCGGGCCGAACTCACCAAGCTGTGCTAGTGTTGTGATGCGGTTTATGCGTGTGGCGGACGCCCTGAGCGATGGATACGCGATCCCGATGAATCGGGTCATTCGCGGACGGCAAACATCGGATAGTTGGGAATTTGATGGTCGAAGACATCCTCGTTGCACCTCCCACACGATCGGGATCATCGTTTGAAGAGTTGCTGGAAATGCTCCAGCCGCACGGGATCAACGCGCACTCCTCGCCGCAGCCCGATGAATCGTTTCGCTGGCATGCGGACATTGCAATTGGAGCGGAAATCGACGTCGTGCGGGCGGAACTGTCCGCGGGTTGGGATTGGGACTATTCGTACGAGAACACGTCGGGAGAGCTTGCGATCAGCCTGCTGAATGCCGGCAAGGCCGAAATGCGCATCGCTGGCAAGAGCGTGCAACGAACGCCTGCCGAGATCGCAATCGTGCCGCTTCCGACCATGCAGGCGCAGCGGGTCGAAGCGGTCGATGGGAGATACGCGAGCGTCACGCTCACCTTGCACACGGGCATGGTGTCAAAGGTGCTGTCCGCGACGTTCGGCAGCACAGCGCTGGAAGACCTCAATCTGACACCGGTCGTCGATCTGTCGACCGGCGCCGGGCAGACCCTGCTTCAGCTTGTTCGCGCCAGCGCGACCGGCTTGTATGACGGCATCCTGGCGCGCTCCCCGAAAGCCAGCGCCCTGCTCTCCGAAGCTGCGATCCAGCTCATCCTCGAGAACGTCCCGCATCGGTTGAGCGATCGCTTGAACCGCTATCCGCCCGACGCGCCGCCGCGTTACATCAGGCGGGCCGTCGAGTATATGCGGGCCAATCCGCATCTGCCGCTGACGATCTCGGATATTGCCGCAACGGTCGGCGTCAGCAGCCGACTTCTGCAACTGGGATTCCGCAAGATCCACGGCACGACGCCGGTCGCCTATTTGCGACAAATTCGTCTCGAGGCAATCCACGATGAGCTGTCGCGACCGGAGAACATGCTCCCGATCAGCGAAGTTGCACTGAAGTGGGGCTTTACGCATATGGGCCGTTTCGCGGCGGTGTACCGCTCCGCATTTGGCCTGTATCCGTCCGATACGGTGCGGCGAGCTCGCGGGTTCTGCGGCTAGGATGCCCGCTCGACGCCGCGTCGGATCAGGAGATAGCCATCCCTGACGTCTTGTCGAACAAATGCGTTCGCTCGAGATCGAGCGCGACGTCGATGACGTGATCCGGCTCCGCGGCGACGCCGACCGGCATTTGCGCCGTGAACGCAAAGCCGGCAACCGTCCCGATCACCAGCGTGTGCGGCCCCAGCGGCTCCACGTCCTTCACAAGCAGCCGGACGGAAGATCCCTCCGGCGCACCTTGCCGCAGCACATGATCGGGCCGCACGCCGAGCACCACGGCCTTGCCGACGCTTGCTGCGTAGGCCGCCTCACGGGACTTCGGCACCTTCAACGCCGTTCCCGATGGGGCAGTGAAGGTGAGCGCGCCGTCGCGGGCGACGAGCTCGCCGTCGATGAAGTTCATGCTGGGCGCGCCCATGAAGCCCGCGACGAAGAGATTGGAGGGCTTCTCGTAGATCGTGATCGGATCGGCCGCCTGTTCGATCCGACCTTTGTTCATCACCACGACGCGATCGGCCATCGTCATGGCTTCGACCTGGTCATGCGTGACATAGACGATCGTCTTGGCGAGACGGCGATGCAGCGCCTTGATCTCGGTCCGCATCTCGATGCGGAGCTTGGCGTCGAGATTGGACAATGGCTCGTCGAACAGAAACACGTCCGGGCTGCGCACGATGGCCCGGCCGATCGCGACGCGCTGGCGCTGCCCGCCGGAAAGCTGCTTGGGCCGCCGTTGCAGGTACTGTTCGAGGTCAAGGACGCGCGCCACGTCATTAACGGCCTTCTCGATGCTCGCGCGCGATTCGCCGCGCACCTTCATGCCATAGCCGATGTTTTCGCCGACCGTCATGTGCGGATAGAGCGCGTAGTTCTGGAACACCATCGCGCAGTTGCGCAAACCGGGGCGCAACTGCGTGACGTCGCGATTGCCGATGCGGATGGTCCCACTGGTGACGGCCTCCAGTCCCGCGATCATGCGCAATGTCGTGGTCTTGCCGCAGCCGGACGGGCCGACCAGCACGACAAATTCCTCGTCGGCCACGTTGAGGTCGAGGCCTTCGATGATCTTGTAGGGCCCGTATGCCTTGCTGACGTTCTCGATCTCGACGTGCGCCATGGAATCCTTTTCCGTCCCTTCGACGGCAAGTAAAGCCCCGGATGACGCGCGCGCATCATCCGGGAGGTCTCACTGGAAAGCTAGTTCTTGGGCGGGAGGCCCATCGCCGCGCGATAGGCGGCAAGCTGCTTGGCCCGGCCGAATTCGTCGGTCAGGCGATTCCACTCCTTGGCCATCGCATCGAGCGCCGCCTGCGGCGTGGTCTGGCCGGCCAGCGCCTTGCCGAGCTCGATCTCCACCACCTCGGTGTAGGAGAAATAGCCGGGCAGACGCATGTCGAGCGCGACGTTCTTCGCGTTGATGGAGTCCGATTGCGCGCCGAGATATTCCTTGGCCTCTTCCGGCGAGAAGATCTTGCTCCACAGTTGCAGATTGGCGGTGTGCGATTTGCGATAGGGATTGACGCCGCTGCCGCCGGTGATCGCCGCCTGGCCCGACACCTCGGGGCTCGTCAACGTCTTGACGAAGTCCCACGCCGCCTGCTGGTTCTTGCCGGCCTTCGGCACCGCGATCTGCCAGCCGCCGAATGCCATGAACGGGCCCGGAAGCACGCTCGGGAACTTGTCCCACTTCTTGGTCTTGGCGTTCCAGATCTCGTCCGAGCCGGGCAGCATCGCCGAGCCGACCTTGCCCGAGATCTTCGACTGCTTCGGATCGGCCGCGATCACACCGGTGTCGCCCCAGCCGATCGATTCCGCCACCTGGCCGCCGGCTACCGCAGCATTCACCTCGCCGAACGAGAAGTTCAGCGCGTTGGGCGGCCCGAGCTTCGATGCGCGGATGTATTCCTCGAGCCCCTTCACCCAGCCCGGGTTGTTGATCTGTGCGTCCATCGTCTCGGGGTCGAAGAACATCGCGCCCGGATAGTTCGGATTGTTGGCGTAGGCCGCCGCATGGCTGAAGAAGAACCAGAATTGCTGACCGCCGCGACGGAACGCTTCCGCCGTTCCCCACAGGCCCTTGTCGGGCCGCTGGAAGAACTCCGCAATGTCGAGATACTGCTTCCAGGTCTTCGGCGGCGCGAGGTCGTAGCCGTATTTGGCCTTGAACGCGTCCTTCTCCTTGGGATCGCTGAACAGGTCGGTGCGGTACGTATAGGTGTGGACGTCGCCGTCCATCGATTGCGAGTAGATCTTGCCTTCCCACACCATCAGGCGTTCGCGATAGGCCGGCTCGATATCGTCCCAGTCCTTGCCGGACTGCATCTCCTTCGGCATCTCGCTCAGATAAGGGACGAAATCCGGCAGCCAGGCCGGCGCAAAGCTGACGAGATCGAACGTCGCGTCCGACGCGGTGAGCGACGTTGCGATCTTCGGATAGAGCTCGGACCATGGAAACTCGACGACATTGACCTTGCCGCAGGTCTTCTTGGCCCATTCGTCGGCGCCGAGCTTGAGTGCGGATGCGATATACGGTCCGGTCTGCGACGCCACCGTCAGGGTGACGCCGGTGTAATCCGGACTACAGGCAGCATTCGCCTGGCTCGCGGCGCAGGCCATCGCGAGCGAGGTGGTCAGCATCAGGAACGTCCGTCGCAACATCGTCTAGTCCTCCCTACAAGGTTTTTTGCTATTTGATGGCCCCGAGCAGCAGGCCCGACCGCATCATCCGGCTCAGCAGGCCCGCCATGATCATCATCGGAACGATGGCGACGAGCGCTGCCGCCGATATCGCCCACCATTCGTCGCCGCGCTGGCTGTTCTGTCCCGCCACAAGGATCGGCAGCGTCTGCCACCTGGAATTGGTCAGGAACAGCGCGAACAGAAACTCATTCCAGACGAAGGCCAGCGTGATCATGAACGTCGCCAGCAGCCCGTTCATCGACATCGGCACCACGATGCCGAAGAAGATGCGCCAGCTCGGCACGTTGTCGACCATCGCCGCCTCCTCGACCTCGATCGGCACCGCCTCGAAGAAGTCGCGCATCAGCCAGACCACGATCGGCAGCGAGAAGGCGACGTAGCACAGCGTCAAGCCGACGAAGCTGTCGATCAGCTGGAAACCGAGCCGGCCGATCTCGCTGTAGAGCAGATACAGCGCAAACGCCGTCACGATCGGCGGAAACATGCGCTGGCTGACGAACCAGAACAGGATGTCCTCATTGCCGAGGATCGGTCCGGGCAACGGCAGCCGATTGGCGGTGACGGCAGCTATCAGCGCGATCGGAAACGCGAGCAGAAGAGCCTGCGGGCGGGTGCATCCGAACGTCGTGTTGAAGAGCAGATAGCCGCCGAGCGCGAGCAGGAAAAACACGAGGCCCGCGCCAAGGCGAACCTTGAACTCAAACCGCACCAGCGCGTAGGCCGCCATTGCGCCGATCGCGGTGGCGATGGCCGCCGCCGACAGGCCGACGATGGTCGAATTCAGGAAGGTGCGGAAGAACTCGCCGCGGATCCCCTGATAGAGATCGATGAAGGGCTGCAAGGTCGGCGTGAAGTCGATGAACGGCAGATAGGTCGGCCCGCCGACCACGCCCGGCGGCGTCTTGAACGCGGTCACCACCACCCAATAGAGCGGAAACACCGTAATCAAGCACCAGACAAGGACGCCGACCGTAACCAGACGGCGGCTCCATGGCGACAGTCCGGTCAAGCCCTGCCCGCTCATCGCCGCTTCTCCAGATGCGGCCGCAGCAGCGCCAGATAGGTGACGCCGATGATCGTGATCGCGATCAGGAACAGGAAGCTGAGCGCCGACGTATAGCCGAGATTGAACTTCTTGAAGCCTTCCTGATAGGCGAACAAGGTCAGCGTCTCGGTATCCACGCCCGGCCCGCCGCCCGTCATCACGAACACCGTGTCCATGATCTTGTAACTTTCGATCAGGCGGATGAAGACGATTGCGGCCGAGATCGGCAGCAGCATCGGAAAGGTGATGCCCCAGAACTGCTGCCAGGCGCTGGCGTTCTCGAGCTCGGCGGCCTCGTAGACGTCTTCGGGCAGCGTTTGCAGACCGGCCAGCATCATCAGGATGACGAACGGGGTCCACTGCCAGACCTCGACTGCGATGATGCAGGCGAGCGCCCAATGTCCGTTGGTGAGGAACGGCAGGTTGACCAGACCGAACTTCGACAGGAACTGGTTGAGCGGCCCCATCGTCGGGTTGAACATCATGCGCGCGACCAGCGCGACTGCGACCGGCGCGAGCAGCATGGGTAAAAGCAAGGCGACACGAAACAGCCGCTCGCCCGGCACGCGCGCGTTCAGCGCCAGGGCGACGCCGAAACCGATCGCGTATTGCAGCCCGACGGCGATGAAGGCAATCAGCGTCGTCGTGAAGATCGCGTTCCAGAACCGCGGCTCCTGCAGCAGCGTGGCATAATTGCCGAGCCAGACCACCCGCGGCGGGATCGGCGGGATCAGGCGATAGCTCAGGAAGCTCGTGGTGAGCGAATAGATCAGCGGAAAGATCGAGATCGCCAGCACGACGAGCACCGCCGGCCAGATGAAGACATGCTTGATCGGATCATTCCGCATCATCGCGCGATCATCCCTTCAGCAGCGCGTCGATCTCCGCGCGCCGCGGCATCGCGGGCGCGGTGCCCGGCCGCGTCACCGAGATTCCCGCCGTGGCCGAACCGAACCGCGCGGCCTCGAGCGGATCGGCGCCATCAGCGAGCGCGGCCGCGAAGCCGCCGACGAAGGCATCGCCCGCGCCTGTGGTCTCGACCACCTTGCCGGCGGCGAAGGGCGGCACATGCAGCGAGCGGTCGCGCGCATGAAACAACGCGCCGCGCTCGCCGAGCGTGATCAGCGCCGTGCCGGCGCCTTTCGCCAGCAACGCATCGCCGGCACGGCGGGCCCCGGCGAGATCGCTGACCGCAATGCCGGTCAACCCTTCGGCCTCGGTCTCGTTGGGAACGACATAATCGCACAGCGCAAACAGGCCAGCGTCGAATTGGATCGCCGGCGCCGGATTGAACACGGTGATGCTGCCGGCGGCGCGTGCGATCTCGAGCCCGCGCCGCGCCGCATCAACCGGCTGCTCGAGCTGCGTCACGAACACGCTGGAGTCGCGAATGGCATCGGCCACCGCATCGACATCGGCGGGGCCGATCCCTCCCGCTGCGCCCGGCACCACGATGATCGCGTTATCACCGCGCGTCTCGTGGACATAGATGAACGCGGCTCCGGTCGGCGCGTCCGCCGTCCTGGCGACGCGCGGCCGGATTCCCTCGGCCTCCCAGGTCTTGATCGCAAGCTCGCCGAAGGCGTCGCTGCCGATCCGGGAGATGAAGCTCACGCTGGCGCCGGCCCGTGCGGCCGCGACAGCCTGGTTCGATCCCTTGCCGCCGGGCCCCATGGCGAATCCCGAGCCGGCGATGGTTTCGCCGATCGCCGGCATGTTGCCGGCGCGGAACGCCAGGTCGACGACGAAGACGCCGAGGACGGCGACGCCATTCTTGCTCATGTCGTCACTCCCCGTCCGGCGCGATGACGCCCTTGCTGAACAGGAAGCAGCCGTAGAAGCGCCGCTCGCCGGTCGCGATCACGCAATAAGCGGTCTTGGCCTTCTCGTAGAACGCATGGCGCTCGACGCCGACCAGCGGCCAGGATCGTCCCTCGGCGCGATCGATCGCGGCCTGCACCTCACGCTGCACGGGCGGCACTTCCTGCGGCTGGCCGACGATCTCCATGCGAACAGCGGCATCGTCGACGAATGTATCGAGCGGCATCACCGACAGAACGGCTTCGACCGCGTTGGCGGCACTGACATTGTCGATGCGCAGCAGCTTGCCGAGCACGCTCTGGCGCGCGATCGAGTCGGCCGGAAAATTGGTATCGCACACCACCAGGCGATCGCCGTGCCCCATCGCCCGCAGGGCGTAGAGCACGTCGGCATTGAGCAGTGGATCGATGCCCTTGAGCATGTTGCGTCCCTCCCTTGTCGTCAAAAATACGGACTCTGACGGTCCGGATCCCCATTCCTATCACCGCAAGGTGACGTCCCCTTCGCTGGAAAGCGCCCTAGTCGCCATACGGAATCCAGATGTTCTTCACCTGCACCGCATGGCGCAGCAGGATCGGGCCTTCGCTCGCGGCCTTGTCGTACCAGTCGAGCGCCAGGCCATGATCGACCAACGTCCGCTTGAGATTGCCGATCGAGTACCGTTCGGCCGCCGTCGAGGCGTCCTGCGCCCCAAATGCCCAGAGCGCGTCCACATCGTCATGCTCGGCTAGGACCTTGACCAGTTCATCGCGATCGCCGGTGACGATGTTGACGACGCCGCCCGGTACATCCGAAGTCTCGAGCACCTGGTAGAAGTCGGTTGCGGCGAGCGGATGCCGCTCGCTCGGCACCGCGACGACCCGGTTGCCCATCGCCACCAGCGGCGCCACCAGACTGATGAAGCCGAGTAGCGGCGCCTCGTCGGGACATGCGACACCGACCACGCCGATCGGCTCATGCATCGCCAGCGCCAC
>DASVOL010000077.1:0-9037 GCA_036383375.1 Bradyrhizobium sp.
GAACGTCATCGCGCTGTCCGAGAAGCTGATCGCCGAATTCGGCAGCGAGGTGCCGCGCACCCGTGCCGAAATCGAATCATTGCCCGGCGCCGGCCGCAAGACCGCGAATGTCGTGCTCAACATGGCGTTCGGCGAGCACACCATGGCGGTCGACACTCATGTGTTTCGCGTCGGCAACCGCACTGGTCTTGCGCCCGGCAAGACGCCGCTCGAGGTCGAGCTGGGATTGGAGAAGGTGATCCCGGCCGAGTTCATGCTACACGCCCATCAATGGCTGATCCTGCATGGCCGCTATACCTGCCTCGCCCGCGGTCCGCGTTGCGACGTATGTCTGATCAATGATCTTTGCCGGTGGCCGGAGAAGACCGTCTAAGGCATGATCATAATCATGTGCCGGCAGGTTGTCTGGCGTTCCGGGTGTGACTGACGGGAGTGTGGCGTGACAGAGCAGGTTCAAGACGGTCCGCCACAGGCCAGCCAGACCGCGCCCGCAGCGGTGACAACACCAGCCAAGCCTGCGGCGAGCGGCTTCTGGAGCCGCTTTGCCGTTCCGTTGTCTGCGGTGCTGGCCGCGCTTGTGTTCGTCGCGGTGGCGACCACGCATTGGGACGCCTGGGTCGGCAGCGCCACGATCCAGACCACCAATGATGCCTATGTGCGCGCCGAGTTGACCCAACTCAGTAGCCGCGTGTCCGGCGAAGTGCTCACGGTCGCCGTCTCCGATTTCCAGCGCGTCAAGGCCGGCGATCTCCTCGTGCAGATCGATCCTGCGGATTACCAGGCGCAGGTCGCACAGGCCGAGGCAGGTGTGGTCGGCGCGCAGGCCGCGCTCGACAACCTCAACAACCAGGTCGAGTTGCAGTATGCGACCATTGCGCAAGCCGAGGCCTCGCGGCTGTCGGCAGAGGCGCAGCAGACCCTGGCACGCCAGGAGCAAGAGCGTCAGCAGTCGCTGTCGCAGACCGACGCCGGCACGCGGCAGCGCCTCGAGCAGGCCACCGCATCCTATGCCAAGTCGGAGGCCGACGTGCAGGCCAGCCGTGCGGTGATCGCCGCGCAGCGCCATCAGCTCGAGGTCCTGCAAGGCACCAAGAAGCAACGCGCCGCCGACCTCGACGCCGCCAAGGCGCTGCTGGCATCGGCCAAGCTCAAGCTTGGCTACACGAAGATCGTCGCGCCGTTCGACGGCGTCACCGGCGAGCGCCAGGTGCAGCCGGGCGATTACGTCAACATCGGCACCAATCTGATCAACGTCGTGCCGCTGCCGAACGTTTATGTGATCGCCAACTACAAGGAAACCCAGCTGACCAACGTCAGGCCGGGCCAGCCGGTTGCGGTCACCGTCGATACATTCTCCGGCCAGACGCTGCGCGGCGTCGTCGAGCGCATCGCGCCGGCGAGCGGATCGCAATTCGCGTTGCTGCCGCCCGACAACGCCACCGGCAATTTCACCAAGGTGGTGCAGCGTATCCCGGTGCGCATCCAGTTCGACAAGGACCAGCCGTTGCTCGCGCGCCTGCTGCCGGGCATGTCAGTGGTGACGCGGATCAACACCGGCGAGGCGGTCGCCAATGGCGGAAAATGACGACCGCAACAGCGGTCCGGTCTCGCGCGGCGACGTCGCGCGCTATCCGGTGTTCGCCGTCGTCGCCGTGCTGCTCGGCGCGTTCCTGGCGAATTTCGACAGCCGCCTGACCTCGGTCGGCCTGCCCGATCTGCGCGGCGCGTTCTCGCTCAGCTTCGACGAGGGCGCCTGGCTCTCGACCGCGGCGATCGGCTCGCAGATCTTCATTGCGCCCGCGGTGGCCTGGCTCGCCACCGCGTTCGGCCTGCGCCGCGTCCTCGGCATTCCGAGCCTGGTCTATGCGGTGGTCTCGCTGACCATCCCGTTCGTGCACGACTACACGACGCTGATCGCGCTCAGCATCGCGCACGGCATGCTGCTCGGCACCTTCGTGCCGGCGACGCTGATGATCATCCTGCGCAACCTGCCGATCCGCTGGTGGCTGCCCGCGATCGCGATGTATTCGATCCGCGTCGGCTTCGCGCTGGATTCATCGAGCTCCCTTGTCGGCTTCTATGTCGAGCACCTCGGCTGGCAGTGGCTGTATTGGCAGGGCGTGGTGGTCGCGCCGCTGATGGGCCTGATGGTGTACCTCGGCACGCCGAACGAGCCGGTCAATCGCGACCTGCTGCACCATGCCGATTGGGGTGGCATGCTGCTGCTCGGCGCCGGCCTGGGGATGGTTTATGCCGGGCTCGATCAGGGCAACCGGCTGGACTGGCTATCGTCGGGCACCGTGATGGCGCTCCTGATCGGGGGCGGCCTGTTGATCGTCGCCTTCATGATCAACGAGACGGTCGCGCGCCGGCCGTGGGCGCATTTCAACGTGCTGTTCTCGCGCAATATCGGGCTCTCGCTGATCGTCATCCTCTTGTACACGCTGACCAGCCTGTCGAACTCGTCGCTGGTGCCGAACTTCCTCGGCAGCGTCGGCGCGCTGCGGCCGGAGCAGTCGGGCGCGCTGCTGTTCGCCTACGGCGCGCTGCCGATGTTCGTGCTGGTGCCGATCTCGATTGTCCTGTTGCGTCACCTCGATCCGCGCATCGTCGTGGTGCTCGGGTTCTCGGCATTCGCCGCCGCCAATCTTTGGGGTACGCAGCTGAGCCATGTCTGGGCCCGCGAGGATTTCGTCGGCATCGTGCTGCTCACGTCGGTCGGGCAGGCGCTGACGCTGCTGCCGATCATCATCATGGCGCTGTCCAATTCCGATCCGTCGCGGGCGACGGCATTCGCGGCCTATATCCAGATCATGCGGCTCGGCGGCGCCGAGATCGGCATCGCCCTGATGGGCACCTGGCTGCGCGTCCGCGAGCAGATTCATTCGAACTATCTCGGCCAGCACGTCCAGGGCGGCGATGTCGACGTCGTGAACCTGCTGAAGCGGTTGGCGGGTGAATTTTCTGGTCACGGCATCGGGGCGGCGGCGGGACGTGCCATCGGCACGCTCGCGGCCCTCGTGCAGCGCGAGGCCAACACGCTCGCCTACATCGACGGCTTCTGGCTGTGCTTCTGGATCGCGATCCTGGCGCTGTTCCTGGTCGCCCTGATCACGCGCGCGCCGCAGGGTCCACTGTCGCCGGTGCCGCTCGGCTTCGTGAAGAACGTGCTGCGCAAGCCGGACGCCGCCGCTTCCTGATCGGCGCAGATATCGCCGGCGGCCTGGCGCTGCCGGGGGTCAATTTATAGTGAATGCGGCGCCCCCTCTATCTCGCCGGCGCCTGAAATATTTTGCACGTCACGTGGTTCCACAAGCGGGGGAACGGGAGCCACGATGATCGAGACCAAGCAGACCGCCGCGCTTGTTTCCATGGCGACGGCGGTTCCACCGCATCTATTCCATCAGGGACAAATCCTGCAGGCGGCGCGCAACCTTCTCGCCGACCGCTATCCCGAGTTCGAGACGCTCTCCAGCCTGTTCGCCAACACCGGCATTCAGCATCGCTATGGCGTGAAGCCGATCGAATGGTATCTCGAACGGCGCGGTTGGCCGGAGCGCACGCAGGCGTTCCTGGAAGGCGCAGAGACGCTGTTCGTCGAGGTCGCCCGCAAGGCGATTGCGCGTGCCGATTTGACCGGCAGCGACATCGATGTCGTGGTCACGGTGTGCTCGACGGGCATCGCCACGCCGACGCTGGAGGCGCGCGTCGCCGGCCAGCTCGGTCTGCGGACCGATGTGTCGCGCGTGCCTGTGTTCGGCCTCGGCTGTGCGGGCGGCGTGTCGGGCCTGTCGATCGCGGCGCGGCTGGCGCAGGCGCAGCCCGGTGCGAACGTGCTACTGGTCGCGCTCGAGCTCTGCACGCTCGCGGTCCGCCACGATGAACTCACCAAGGCGAATATCGTCGCCGCCAGCCTGTTCGGCGACGGCGCCGCCGCGATCGTGCTGCGCGCCGGCGACGGCGGTGCGACACGGATCGAGGCGGCCGGCGAAAAGCTGTGGCCGGATACGCTCGGCATCATGGGCTGGACGGTCGATCCGGAAGGATTCGGGGTCGTCTTCCAGCGCACCATCCCGGATTTCGTCCGCGACCATGTTGGACCGGCGGTTGCCGAAATTCTCGCACGGATGGAGCTGACGGCCGATGATATCGATCGCTTCCTCTGCCATCCCGGCGGCACCAAGGTCATCGCCGCGCTGGAGCGGGCGCTTGCGCTCGACCAGGGCACGCTCGATCACGAACGTGACGTCATCGCGGCGTGCGGCAACATGTCGGCCCCGACGGCTCTCTTCGTCCTCGAGCGCGCCCGCGCCAAGGGCTTGCCGCCGCGCTCGCTGCTCACCGCGCTCGGGCCCGGCTTCACGCTCAGCTGCGTTACGCTCAGGCACGCGGTATGAGCCTCGCTTCGGTCATCCTTGCGCTGGTCACGCTGCAGCGTCTCGGCGAGCTCGTGCTGTCAGGTCGCAACACGGCGCGACTGCTGGCGCGCGGCGCGATCGAGGTCGGCGCCAGGCACTACCCGCTCATTGTGCTGGTTCACGCCGGTTGGCTCACCGCGCTGTGGATCTGGGGCCATAACCAGGATGTCAACCTGGCGATACTCGCGGCCTTTCTGCTGCTGCAAGGCCTGCGGCTGTGGGTGCTCGCTGCGCTCGGGCCGCGATGGACCACGCGGATCATCGTGTTGCCGGGCGCGCCGCTGGTCGCATCCGGGCCGTACCGATATTTCCCGCATCCAAACTATGCCGTCGTCGTCGGGGAGATCGCGCTGCTCCCGCTCGCACTGCATCTGCCGGTGCTGGCGCTGCTCTTCACCGTGCTCAATCTCGCGGTGCTTGCGATCCGGATTCGCACCGAGAGCCGCGCGCTCTCGGTTTCCGACTGGCCGCGCGTCAGCACGCCATGAGCGACCGGGCGGAGCATCGCACCGACCGCCCGTCGGCCGCGACCTGGGCAGGCTTCCTCCTGATGTGCTTCGGCATGTTCATGGCGATCCTCGACATCCAGGTGGTCGCGACCTCGTTGCCGACGATCCAGCGCGCGCTGGCGATCTCGCCTTCCGCGATGAGCTGGATCCAGACCGCCTATCTGATCGCGGAGGTGATCGCGATCCCGTTGACCGGATTGTTCACCCATGCGCTGTCGCTGCGATGGCTGTTCGCGATCGCCGTGAGCCTGTTCACCATTGCCTCGGTCGGCTGCGCCTTCAGTGGCGGCTTTGCCGTGCTGCTGGTGTTTCGCGTGCTGCAGGGATTTTCCGGCGGCGTCCTGATCCCCGCGGTGTTCTCCGCCGTGTTCACGCTGTTCCCGGCACGCCTTCATGCCGTAGCCACCACGATCGGCGGCGTCGTCGCGGTGCTCGCGCCGACGGTTGGACCTGTTGTCGGCGGCTGGATCACGCAGACCTGGTCCTGGCCGTGGCTGTTCCTGATCAATCTGATTCCAGGAACGATCGCGGCGACGGTCACGCCGCTGCTGCTTCCGAAGCAGAGCGTGAACCTCCGCGCATTCGCCAGACTGGACACATGGTCGCTGGTCCTGCTCGCAGCGACGCTCGCAAGCTTGATGATCGGCTTGAAGGAAGCGCCGCAGCGCGGCTGGGCCTCGGGGCTCTGCCTGAGCCTGCTGATCGGAAGCATGGCCGGGATCGCGCTGCTGATCCGGCGCACGCTCCGCGCGGCCCACCCGATCGCGCGATTGACTTTGTTCAAGCGGCGTTCGTTCGCGATCGGTTGCGCGCTGAGTTTCTGCCTCGGCGTCGGCCTGTATGGATCGACTTATCTGATGCCGGTGTTCCTCGGTTTCGTCCGCCGCCATGATGCCTTCGAGATCGGCACCATCATGCTGGTCACGGGGGTAGCGCAGCTCTTCGCCGCGCCGCTGGCGGCATTCCTCGAAAGCCGTATCGGCGCGCTTCTGTTGACTGCTACAGGCTTCGCCTTGTTCGCGCTCGGTCTTGGCCTGAGCGCCATTCAGCCGCGCACCGCGGATTTCGGCGAGATGTTCTGGCCGCAGATCGTGCGCGGCGTCGCGATCATGTTTTGTCTGCTGCCGCCGACGCGCATTGCCCTGGGTACCCTGCCGGAGGCGGAGGTTGCCGACGCCAGCGGACTGTTCAACCTGATGCGCAATCTGGGCGGCGCGATCGGGATCGCCTTGATCGACACCATCCTCTACGGCCGAAGCCCGATTTATGGCGAGGATTTTCGTGCCCGCCTGTTGGCAGGCGATCTCAACGCCGCACAGGCGATCGGCCTCGATCCAATGTTGCTGATCAACCGTCCGCCAGGTCCGCCGGATGACGCGACGGTGGCGTTTATCCGGCCGCTGGTCGAGCGGGCCTCGCTCGCCCTCAGCGTCAACGAGGCATGGGCGATGCTCGCCTGCGTCGCGATCGTCGGGCTTCTGCTGCTGCTGTTCGCGCGCGATCGGACGGACTCTCCTCCGTCGATGTCTTCAGATCCGCTCTAACTGCGGCTGTGCTGCTGACGCGCTCTTCTCATCAGAGGCGATGGCCGTAATCGCCACCAGTGTCCCTCCGAACAGGCGCCGCCTCGTGGCGCTTGACGATCGCTAATCAGTGATGCTATGTACTGGTAGTCAGTGTTGCTAAGTACAATGGAGAGATGCTTCGTGAGCAAGCAGATGACGGAGATGCTCAAGGGCACGCTGGAGGGCATCGTCCTCGCGATCCTCTCCGTTCAGCCCGCGTACGGTTACGAGATCACGGCACGCTTGCGGGAGCAGGGCTTCTCCGACATCGCCGAAGGCACCGTCTACGCATTGCTCGTCAGGAACGAGCAAAGAGGCTTCGTCACCGTTGAGAAGGTCCCGTCCGAGAAGGGACCACCGCGCAAGGTGTATTCGCTCAACGCTCAGGGACACGAATATCTCGCGGAGTTTTGGAGGACATGGAGCTTCCTCGCGGAACGTCTCGAACAGCTCCGGGAAAGAAAGGCATGAACATGTTCATCGCACGGATGATCGACGAGAAGAAACGCTACTGGCAGTACAAGGCGCGCACGGAGCAGCTTCCCGCCAACTATCACACCGCGATCGATGCGCTGGAGCGGTACCTCATGTACTTCGGGCCGGGTAAGGGCGACGAGTTGCTCGCGATGTTGGAGGATCTTGCCGATCTCTTCGACGAGAGCGCCGCAAGCGGAACTTCCATCCGCGCGATCGTCGGCGAAGACCCCGTGGAGTTCGCCGAAGCGTTTCGTCGGAACTATCCGGTGGGACAGTGGATCATCCGGGAGCGCGAACGACTGACCCAAGCCATCGATGGCGTCGCGGGCAACCAACCGTAACGAAACAGCGAGCGGCGGACGGGAGGCACGAGGCAATGAGTGACGTCAATGGCGTGGTCGAGCACGGCTGGGAGCGGGTAGCGGACACCTTCCGTGCCAACTTCAAAGAAGGAAAGGACCTCGGCGCTGCATGCTGCGTCTACGTCGATGGGCGCGCTGTGGTCGATCTGTGGGGCGGGCTGGCCGACCGCGACGGGAATCGCCCATGGGTAAAGGACACGGTCGCGCTCATCGCGTCGACCACGAAGGGTGCGACTGCAATCTGCGCCCACCTTCTTGTCCAGCGTGGACAGCTCGATCTCGACGCGCCCGTCACCCGCTACTGGCCGGAGTTCGGCGCGGCGGGTAAGGGGACGATGCCGGTCAGATACTTGCTCTCTCACCAGGCGGGTCTGCCGTATGTCGACAGAGTACTGACATTCGAGGAGGCGTGCGCCTGGGATCCGCTCATTCGCGCGCTGGAAGCACAGCCGCCGCTCTGGAAACCCGGGGCGGAGCACCTCTACCACGCCATGACGTTCGGCTTCCTCGTCGGAGAGGTCGTCAGGCGCATCACGGGCAAATCCCTGGGCACATTCTTCGCCGAGGAAATCGCCCGCCCTCTCAAGCTCTCCGCATGGATCGGTCTACCCGAAGAGATCGAGCCGCGGGTTGCCCGGCTCGAGGTGGCTCCGTTCCCATACGATTCCCCCGAAGACCTGGTGACTGACTTCGCCAAGCTCATGGGGCTGGACACCGCCGTGGCGGCGACCTTGGTCAGGGATGTTTACGGACCGGGTTCGGCGTTCATGAAGGCTGGGGCCGTGGGCGGCGTCACCGAGCAGAACATGCACTCGCGCACTTATCGGGCGGCCGAGTTTCCCGCCGCGAACATGTTCGCCAACGCCCACGCCATCGCCCGCATGTACGCTGCAACGGTGAGTGACGTCGACGGCATCCGTCTCCTCCAGCCTGACACGGTGGCGGCGATGACGGTGGTTCAGACCGATCGCACGCGCATGCACGGGGTCCCGCCGGAGTTGCTGCCCCACACCAAGAGCCTGTTCAACATGTCGCTGGGCTTTTGGCGGGCTACCCCGCCGATCAATCCGCTGCTCGGTCCGGCGTCGTTCGGCCATCCGGGCAGCGGAGGGTCGCTGGGCGCTGCTGACCCCGAATCCCGAGTCGGCTTCGGTTACGTTACCAATCTCTGGGCGGCTACCCTGATCGACCCGCGTGCCATCGAGCTGACGTCCGCGGTCAGAAAGTGCCTCGGCTAGAGCGCGATGAGATTGGATTGAATCTAGATCGTCGGCACGTTGCTTCGCCGCGCCGGCTCGATCAGTTCGCGCCGGGGTCCCGACAGGCGCTTGTACATGTGCACCATGAAAGCCATCCCGAACAGCGGCGTTGCCAGATTGACGATCGGGATCGAGACGAAGGCGGCGATGAACAGGCCGGCGGTGAACACGGTTGCCGCATTCTCCTTGCGCATCGCCTTGGCATCCTCCGGCGAGCGAAAGCGCATCGCGGCGAGTTCGAAATATTCGCGACCGAGCAGCCAGGCGGTCGCGATGAAGAAGATGATGAAGCCCGCGCCCGCGAACAGCACGAACGGCAGCGCGACCAGATAGACCAGGACCGTCAGCAGCGCCGTCTTGACGCCCTCGATGGTCGCGAGCGTCACCGGCAGCGCCGTGCCGGGATGATCGGCCGGATAGTGCTCGCGTTCGACATGGTCGGCGACG
>DASVOL010000078.1:0-5909 GCA_036383375.1 Bradyrhizobium sp.
CCCCAGTCGCGATGCGCCGCCGTCGGGTTGCGCCAGCTTACGGCAAAGACCTGGAAGCCGCTCTCGAGCAGGAAGCGCACCATGCTCTTGTCCGGCGACAGATCGAGCGCGTAATACTTGTTGATCTGCGGCGGCGTGATCAGAAGCGGCCGTTTCCTGACTTTCGGCGTCGTCGGGGTGTACTGGATCAACTCGATCAGCTCGTTGCGGAAGATCACCGCGCCCGGTGTGGTCGCAAGGTTCTCGCCGACCTTGAACGCGCTCATATCGACCATCGACGGCATGCCGCGATTTTGTGTCAGATCGCCGATATAGTTCTTCAGGCCGCTCCACAGACTTTGCCCGCCCGTGTCGATAAATTTGCGGACCGCCGCCGGGTTGGTGAGCATCGTGTTGGTCGGCGCGACGGCGTCGATCAGGATATCCGTGATCAGATGCGCGCGCTGCTTGTCGATGTCGCTGAGGCTGGTCTTGTCGACCAGGCCGTTGACCGCCTCGCCCCACGCCAGATAGGCCTTGAGCAGGCCGGAATGCAGCGAGCTCTCCTTCCAGGTCGGATCGGCAAACCGCTTGTCGCCGGCCTTCGGCGCGCGTTCGGACTTGCCGGCGGCGATCGAGCCGAGCTCGCCGACGAAAGAGAGCCACTGCTCGGTCGCGACCTTCGGTTCGTTGATGACCGCCTTGAACAGGATGCCCGCACCCTCGACGAGGTCCTGCCCCTGGATGCCGACCAGCGGATTGAGTGCCAGCGTGTTGCGGGACGCGGCCTCGGACATGTCGGACGCCGGGGAATCCGGACTGCGATTTTCCGTGCTCATTGCTTGGCTCCCGCTGCGGGAATCAGAAGCGCCAGCGTTTCGGCGATCAGCGCCGGCTTTTCGGAGCCCTCGACCTCCAGCGTGTTCAGGGTCTTCATGATCACCTGGCCGCCGTCCCGCGGCTCGATACCGGACAGCACGACGCGCAGCCGCACGCGTGCGCCTGATGGTACCGGCGCCAGGAAGCGCACCTTGTCGGCGCCGTAGTTCAACCCGGCGGCGGCGTCGCGCGGAATGATCCCGACCTGCATCGCCAACGGCGCCACCATCGCGAGCGTCAGATAGCCATGCGCGATCGGACCGCGGAACGGGCTCTCCCGCTTCGCGCGTTCGACATCGACGTGAATCCATTGGTGATCGCCGGTGCAGGCCGCAAAATTGTCGATACGCTGCTGATCGATCGCGACCCAGTCGGAAAGTCCGAGCTCCTTGCCGACGTGTTCGCCGAGGCCAGCCAAAGTGAGGTTGCTCATGGTGTCGTCCTCCTCGATCGGTTCCTGGCTGCACTGAGCCGTCACATGTCGCCGTACAGCTCGCGCAACTCCTTCTTGTTGATCTTGCCGACGCTGGTCTTCGGAATGCTGTCGATGAACAGGATCTTGCCGGGGATGCCGTATTTCGAGATCACGCCCTTGTCGGCGAACACCTTGAGATGGTCCTTGATGGCGTCGTCGCTGAGTCCGTCGGCACCGGACGGCTTCTTGACCACCAACGCGAGCGGCCGCTCGCCCCATTTCTCGTCCTTGACGCCGATCACCGCGGCCTCGGCCACGCCGGTGCATTGCGAGATCAGATCCTCGATCTGCAGCGAGGAGACCCATTCGCCGCCGGTCTTGATCACATCCTTGATCCGGTCGGTGATCTGGACGTAGCCGCCCGGGCTGACCACGGCGATATCGCTGGTGTGCAGATAGCCGCCTTCCCAGAGCTGCTCGGAGCCTTCGGGATTGTTGAAGTAGCCCTGGGTGAGCCACGGCGCCCGCAGCACGATCTCGCCGGCCGACTTGCCGTCATGCGGCACGTCCTTCATGTCGGGATCGACGATGCGCAGATCGACCAGCGGGCCGGCCATGCCGGCGCGGGTACGGAATTCGACCTCACCGTCCGGATCGCCACTGAGATCCCTGGATTGGACATGCGACACCGCGGCAAGCGGGCCGGTCTCCGACATGCCGTAACCCGCGAAGATATCGATGCCGGCCTCCATCGCCTGCTTGGCCAGCGCCTTCGGCAGCGCCGAACCGCCGATCACCATCTTGAGGCCTTGGAGATCGACCTTGGCCGCAGTGGCGGCGTTGAGCAGCATCTGCAGGATGGTCGGCACGCCGTGGGTGAAGGTGACGCCTTCGCTCTTGATTAGCTTGACCAGCATCGCCGGCTCGTAGCGGCCGGGATAGACCTGCTTGGTGCCGGCCAGCGTCGCCGACCACGGAAAGCCCCAGGCGTGAACGTGGAACATCGGCGTGATCGGCATGTAGACGTCGTCGCGCGAGAAGCGGCCTTGCGAGCCAGCCATGCCGAACAGTGCAAGGCCGGCGATCGTGTGCAGCACCAGCTGGCGGTGGCTGTAATAGACCCCCTTCGGCAGTCCGGTGGTGCCGGTCGTGTAGAAGGTGGTGGCCTGGGTGTTCTCGTCGAAATCGGGAAAGTCGTAGTCCGGCGAGGCCGCCGCCAGCAGGTTCTCATACTCGCCGATGAAGGACAGGCCGCCGGTCTGCGGCGACGGCTTGTCCGACATCACGATCATCCGCTTGACCTTGGGCAACTGCGCCTTGATGCCCTCAAGCAGTCCGACGAACTCTTCATTGACGAGCAGCGTCGACGCGCCGGCGTGATCGATCGTGTAAGCGATCTGTTCCGGCGACAGGCGGACGTTCACCGTCTGCAACACGGCCCCCATCATCGGGATCGCGAAGAAGGCTTCGAGGAAGCGATGGCTGTCCCATTCGAGCACGCCGACGGTGTCGCCGGGCTCGACGCCTGCCTTGCTGAGCGCCGAGGCGAGCCGGCCGATCCGTTCCCTGGTCTGTCGATAGGTCTGACGCTTGAGATCGCGATAGACGATCTCCTGGTCGGGCGCCTGCACGCGCGGCGTATGCCAAAGCTGCTTGAAGATGAGCGGATAGTTATACGCGGATTGGGCAGTCTGAATCAGCCTTCCGACCATGGAAGCCTCCCTCGACCTGGCATGTCCTCCGACCGTTGCGTCCGCAGTTCTAAGCGAGCGGATCGTGTGGTCTGCCGTGCTGCATCACGACGGTCTGACCGCGTGACATTAGGACGAAGCCTCGCGTGGCGCCCGAGATTTGTGAAGGTCCGAAACGGACAGCAGCCGGGTCTGAACCGGACAGAGTGCCGTCATCGACGGCCACCGGTGTTTTGCCGCCCTCGTCGCAGTCTCCGTTTCCCGCGCGCACTTTGTTGCCTCGCAACAAGGGAGACCCATTGATGAGTCTTGGGTTTTGGCGCGAACCGGCTATGTTCCAAGAGCTAGCAAACGGAAATCCACTCAGGCCAGGTTTGCAGCACACGGCTTCCGACCGAAGGAAAGGCTGGTTCACTTTGCAACCAACCACGCGACTGAAGAGGCCTGTGGGCGCCCGCAACGACATCCTGACCGTCGGCACCGGCGACAAGGTCTATGAGACGACCAAGCTCGGCGCCGTCTTCGACATGCTGACCGGTGCCGGCGTCCCGGCCGACGCCATCCTCCGCGACACCCGCATTCCGCTGGCCGACGTCCACTCCCCGCAGGCCCGGATCTCGCTGACGCAGCTGATGACGGTTTGTCAAAACGCGCTGCGCCTGTCGACCGACCGTCATCTGCCCTATCGCATCGGCGCATCGATCCACATCTCGACCTACGGAATGTACGGCTATGCGCTGCTGTGCTGCCCGGACTTTCGCAAGGCCATGGAATTCGCGATGCGCTACCACGCGCTCGCCGCGCCGCTGGCGACGATCGAATTCACCGAGGACAAGGCCCATGCGAGATGGATCATCGAGCCCAATCTGCACGCACTGGCCGATTCCGCGCTTTACCGGTTCGTCGCCGAGATGCAGATCGGTATCCACATTTCGCTGATGCGCGACATCATGGGACCCGGCTTCGCTCCCTCTGAAATCACGCTCGCCTACCCCAAGGCGCAGGACTTCGAACTTCCGCTCGATCATGTCGGGTGCCCGGTGCGCTTCGATCAGCCGGCCAACCAGATCGTCTTCAAGGCGCAGTTGCTGGACCGGAGCGCGGATCTCGGCAACAAGACGACCTATCCGACCATCGTCGCCCTCTGCGACGATCTGCTCGGCGACTTGAGATTGCGGACCGGCGTGGCCGGAAAGATCCGCGCCATCCTGCTTCGCGACATCGCCAATCCCCCGACTTTCGAAGCCATCGCCAAGCTGCTCGGCGTGAACGACCGCTCCCTGCGCCGCCAGCTTCGCCAGCAGGGCTTTTCCTTCCGGGGGCTGCATGACGAGCTGCGGACCCAGATTGCGCTGAAATATCTCCGCAGCACGACGCTGGCCAATGACGATATCGCATTGGCGCTCGGCTTCAGCGATGCGGCAAACTTCCGGCGCGCGTTTCACCGCTGGACCAACAAGGCCCCGAGCGACATCCGCGGCGAATGATTGCGGGCCGCGACCGCTCGCCGCCTCGCTTGCGCTAGTAGGCGTAGGATGTCTTGCCCGGCTGCACGGTCAGCCGAAAGGCGACATCAGTCGAGCCGTCCATCAGCTCGATCAACTGATCACACACCAGGCATCGAAACTCGCCGGGGATGCCGCCCTTCGACGTCAATTCGATCCGGCGATAGCCGGCCTGGCAATGGGGGCACGTCACGTCAGATTTTCGCATGGAATCAGCAAACCGTTGCTCTCTCTATTTTCCATATGCCCATCGTCAGAAATGTGACGGCGTCACGATCTCTGAGAAACAGACGCGCTTCGCGCACGTTATCGATGGCTGTAAACGGGCGCCGCCGGGCGATAGGGAAAGGCCGAGACCCCGAAGTTGCGGCCATATTGCTGCTGCACCGCCGGGACGTTGACCACGCCCACCTTGAGATCCTGCGATTTCGCATCGATCGGCGGCGTGTTGGTCACGGGCGGATTGACCTGATCGACCTGCTTCTTCAACCGCTCATTGATACAGCCAAGCGAGGCCGCATCGCCGCAGCCCCCGGCGGGTGCGCCTCTTGCCGCAGCCCGGCCGGTGCCGCCACCGGTATCCCGGTTGAGGTTGAGCGTGGGCGGCGGTGTGCCGCCACTGGTGTCGCGGTTAAGGTTGAGCGCCGGCGGCGGTGTGCCGACGACAATTTCCGGCAGCGGCGTGTGCTGCTGCGTCTGCGTCTGCGCTTGCGCCTGCATCACCGATAACCCGGCAATGACGATCGCCAACATGATCACTTTCATCGGCACTGCTCCTTGCAGAACCAGAACTGTTTCAAACGATAGGAAGCCAAGGGCGGATATCAAGCGGGGATATCAAGGCAGCGATTTGAACGAGAGCGGCGCGGCCTTGCTATTTCCCTCCCCTGGCCTGGATCACAAGCGCATTGAGCCGCGTGTTGAGCGCGACCAGATCGACGCGACCGATGCGCCCACCGCCGCCGAGGCATTTGCGGCCGCATCCGCCACCGCCGGCACGGCCGGGTTCGCCGAAGGTCGCGACCGGCACGGTTCCCGTCACCCGAAAGCCGCGGACAAACAGCCGGCTGCGCACCGCCACGCAATAATTCACCGACAGATAGGAGAAGCGGGTCTCACCATGGCCTGCGCGGTACTTCATGACCGCGGTGCACAGGTCGCCGCCGGCAAGGCGCCACGCCTGCGCAAGATACATGACACCGAAGTGAATGTTGTTCTCGGGAATCGCGAGTTCGGCAAGCGAGCCGGAGAAGCCGAGCATGCGCGCGGTCGACGGCAGCAGCTGCATCAGCCCGATTTCGCCGACGCCGCCGATCACGTCGGGATTGTAGCCGCTCTCCACGCCCATCACCGCCTCGGCGATCTCGGGCGCGAGCCCGCTTCCCGCCGCTTCCTTCTCGATCAGCGCCCGATAGCGCATGCGCGCGTCCGACACCGCGG